>DASXEF010000292.1:0-16340 GCA_036490255.1 Kofleriaceae bacterium | reverse complement strand
CGGTACTTGCCGCGTCGACGAGCGAGCTCCCATCGTCTCCCTTGCAGGCAAGCACCAGAGTTCCACCGAGCAAGCCGAACGCCCCCAGAGCAGTCCGCCGATCCATCATCGATTGCTTCATTGCGAATGGACATCTCCAAGCAACGTGCCAACGCAACCCTGCGGATCGGTCACCTCGAATCTCGAGACGATGTACGCTTTGCGGACAACTCGTCCGAAAACAAATCGCCACCGGCTCGCCAGGAACGATGTTCCGCTTCCGCGACTACGATCCGGAAGCGGTGCCGCTTGGAAAGCTGGTGATCGACACGTCGTACTTGTCCAAGAGCAAGGCGATCAAAGCGATGAAGACGGACAACCCGCGCGTGCATCCGACGCTCGCGAAGATTCTCGCCGAGTGGAAACTCGAAGGCTTCGAGCGCTACATGGGGCGAAAGCCGACCGCCGACGATCTGATCGTTCCAACAGCGTCCGCGTAACGCAACCCACATGCTGCGACGGTTCCACGAGGACCTCAAACGGCTCCACATGGCCAAGCGTCGCCAGCACGACGCGCGGCGCACGTTCATCTCAATCGCGCGTGCGGATGGCGCACGTCCCGACATCCTGCGCTGGGCGACGCACGGGCCGACCTGAGACATCACGGACGACTACACGACGCTGCCTTGGGCGGCGCTCTGTGAAGAGGTCGCCACGCTGCGCGTGAGCATGCTCGAAGGAAAGGTGCTCGCCTTCCCGATCGCAGGCCACCGGAACCGATGGCGTTGCTGTAACGGCAAAACCCGCGGACTGGGAATCGCCCGTTACGCCACTCGTTACAGTGCTGCAAGGTGCTGTAACGAGCGGGGTAAGTCGCGGAGCGGACGGGACTCGAACCCGCGGCCTCCGGCGTGACAGGCCGGCGTTATAACCGACTTAACTACCGCTCCAAGAATTCTAGTTTTCAGTAGGCGAAGCAGGGTTCGAACCTGCGGCCACCGCTGTGTAAAAGCGGCGCTCTTCCGCTGAGCTATTCGCCCGACTTCCGAGGTGAAGGTTCTTAGATGGTTGACGGTGCCCTGTCAAGGGTTGTGGCACCCAGCGTAGCCTCCGGCATGGCGAAGGGTTCGAAATCAGGCGTGACGTTCGCCGAGCTGCGCGGCTTGCTGGGGAAGCCGACGACCGATCCCGCGTTCGTCGCCGCGATGGCGCGGGCGGGGAAAGTCGTCACCAAGCCCGACTTCGTGATCGCCAAGGACGCCGGGTTCGACTTCGCGATCAGGCGTCCTGACGATGCCAAGCGCACGGCGCCGAAGGTCGCGACCACGTTGTTCATGTTTCGTGAAGGGAGCGACAAGCACCGGCAGTTCGCCGATCCGCCGCCGGGGTTCGCGTTCACGACGCGCGCGGAGCTGTTGGCCGTGTCGCCGCCGCCGGCGACGAGCTGGAAGTTCGGCAAGGGCAACGTGCCGGTCGAGACCGCCGACGTCGCGTTCGATCGTTGGGACATCGATGGTGTCGAGATCGCGGCGAACTATCGCGGCGGCGGTGCGGATGTGAAGTTCTTGTCCGCGACCTTGGTGCGGCACGGCGGCGACAAGCTCAGCGCGAATCCGCTGCACTTCGAGGCCAAGCCGGCGGATGCGCCGGCAGATGCGGCGTTGATGGGAATGGCGCTGTTGTTCGCGTGGGGCTGCGAGCACGTCGGGCTGCCGGTCAAGCATGCGGGCATTGCCGCCAAGCTGAAGGCGCGTGCGATCACGCCACGCGCGCTGTTGATCGAAGCGTGCGGCAAGACCGTGCGGACGACCGACTTCGATCCGGCGCTCGAGAACTTCCTGCGCGGCTACTTGAACCGCATGTTCATCGGCGAAGCTCACGACGCGCGCGACAAGACTGAGAAGGCAATCGCGAAGCTGTTGCGCTTACATCGCGATGACGAGCGCGCCTACACCGATGATTTTCTCGGCACGTTCTCGAAGGTGCTCGACAACCCGCACTACGTGCCCGACAGCTGGGACGCGGTCGATCGAATCGCACCGATCTGGGCCGCGCGCTGGGCCGATTTTTCGGCGACCGAATTCGAGCGCGCGCCGGATCTCGCCTTGTACGAGCAAGCGGCGAAGCTGCGCGATGCGCGAAGCGTCGTTGCCGATCGTGCGAGCGTGCAGGTCAAAGGCAGCGCCGACGACAAGCTCACTGCCGACATGCTCGGGTTGGTCGGCAAACCGCTCACCGACAAAGCGGTGAAGGCCGTGCTCGCGCGCGCGGGCTTGCCGATCGGCAAGAAGATCGACGAGCAAGCGAACCCGGCGCTCGGCATCTCGTACATGGGCGCGAAGATTTCAGGCGTGCTCGCGGTGCGCAGCGTCGCGTTTCACGCGAACAAGCACCGGTCGTACATTCGCGGCATCGGCGGCGAGGTCGAGTTTGTCGGCTATCCCGCGGCGCTGCCGTTCGGCGTCGAGTTCGGGGCCTCGCAAGATGTCGTCGCCGGCAAGCTCGACGTCAACGTAGAGCGCGATGCCGACAGCATTCGGTGGCGCGACGGCAAGCGGCGAATCTATTGTCGATTCGCGCGCGGCAAGCTGGTGGAGATCGACGTCGGCTTGCCGCCCGAGTGAACGCACTTGACGGATCGGTTCGCGATCCGTAGTTTGGGCGGCCGAAGAGGCATGTCATGACGAAAACCAGCCATCGCTGCGTCGACTACGCCTTCATTTGCGTGTTCCCGGACCGTCGCTGAGCCGCGGGTGACCTTGCAGGCTGCGCGATGTCTCGTCGGACATCGCGGTGGTTTCGGTCAGACGCGGTCGCGATGCGACGTTGTCACGCACTGACGCGGGCGAATGACTTCGCTCGGCGTGACGGGATTGCTTTGCCTACGTTTCGAGAAAACTCATGACCTGGAGACACGACAGAGAACGAATTCGCAATATCGGCATCATCGCGCACGTCGATGCCGGCAAGACCACGTTGACCGAACGCGTGCTGTTCCACACGGGACGCATCCACGCGATCGGCGAGGTGCACGCCGGCACCGCACACACCGACTTCGATCCGATCGAGCGGCGCAAAGGCATCACGATCGCGGCGGCGGCGGTCACCTGCGATTGGCAGGGCCACCGCATCCATCTGATCGACACGCCGGGCCACGCCGACTTCACGATCGAAGTCGAGCGCTCGCTCCGCGTGCTCGACGGCGCGGTCGTCGTGCTCGACGGTGTGGCTGGTGTCGAGGCGCAAACCGAGACGGTGTGGCGGCAGGCGGATCGCCATCGCGTGCCGCGCATCGCGTTCGTCAACAAGCTCGATCGCGTCGGCGCGGACTTCACACGCGTCGTCGGCGAGCTTGCGAGTCGGCTCGGTGCGCGTGCCGTGCCGGTGAACCTGCCGCGCTACGACGGCGACGTGCTCGTCGGCGTCGTCGATCTGATCGCGATGGAGACCGTGACGTGGCACGGCGACGGGCCGAGCGAGCCCGTGCGTGAACCGGGGCTCTTTGACAATCGAATCCGACAGGCGCGGGAGCGCGTGCTCGACGTCGCCGCCGACGAGGATCCCGAGATCCTCGCCGCGGTGATCGACGAGCGCGCGATCGATCCGCGTGCGATTCGCCGTGCGCTGCGTCGCGCGACGATCGCAGGACGCATCGTACCGGTGCTCGCCGGCTCGGCGTACAAGCATCGCGGCGTCGAGCCATTGCTCGATGCCGTGGTCGAGTATTTGCCGGCGCCGACGGTCGACGGTGACGAGCTCGCGGCGCTCGCGTTCAAAGTGACGCACGACGAGCACGGTCAGCTCACGTTCGTGCGCGTCTATCGCGGCGCGCTCGCGAAGGGGATGACCGTGCTCGCCGCGAACGCCGATCGCACGATGCGCGTCGGCCGCTTGGTCAAGCTCGTCGCGAACGAGCGTGAAGAAGTGGCTCGGCTCGAAGCGGGCGAGATCGGCGCGGTGATCGGGCTGCCGCTCATCGACGGCGAGACGCTGTGCGATCCGCACGCGCGGGTCGTGCTCGAGACGATCCGTGCGCCCGAGCCGGTCGTGCGCGTCGCGATCGAGCCGAAGCGATCGCACGATCGCGAGCGGTTCGGCGTCGCGCTCGGCCGCATGGTCGCGGCGGATCCATCGCTGCGGATCGAGTCCGACCGTGAAACGGGCCAGACGTTGCTCGCCGGCATGGGCCAGCTCCACCTCGACGTGAGGGCGGAGCAGCTCGCGACGGAGTACGGCGTCGAGGTCGCGACGGGTAAGCCGATCGTCGCGTATCGATCGACGATCACGCGTGCGTCGCGCGTCGAGCATCGCCACGTCAAACAGACGGGCGGGCCCGGCCAGTGGGCGCACGTCGTGCTCGAGATCGAGCCGGGCACCGGGATCGAGTTCGTCGACCGCATCAAGGGCGGCGCGATCCCACGCGAGTACGTGCGCGCCGTCGAAAGCGGCGTGCGTGCGGCGATCGGCGACGGCCTCCTTGGAGGGAACCCCGTCGTCGACGTGCGCGTCACGTTGCTCGACGGTCAGATCCATCCGAACGACTCGAGCGAGCTCGCGTTCTTCATCGCCGGTCGCGCCGCGTTCGTGCTCGCGGCCGCCGATGCCGGACCGATCGCGCTCGAGCCGATCATGGCACTCGAGGTGACGTGCGACGACGATGCGGTCGGCGCCGTCGTCGGCGATCTGGCGCGGCGACGCGGCCAGGTCACCGACCTCGAAGTGCGCGGCGGCGAGCGCGTGATCCGCGGCGACGTGCCGGTTGCCGAGACGTTCGGCTATGCGAGCGCGCTCGGCGGCCTGACGCATGGTCGTGGTCGGTTCACGTTGGAGCCGTCGCGTTACGCGCCTGTCGGGTAGCTGGTAGCCCGGCGAGTCGAGTGCTCGCCGGGCCGTTGTATTTTCGGCTACCGTGACGCATGCGCCTCGGTGATCTCGAGATCGGTCGCGTCGGCTTCGGCGCGATGCGTATCACCGGGCCCGGCATCATGGGACCGCCGCCGGATCTCGCCGCGGCGCACGCGACGCTGCGCGCGCTACCCGAGCTCGGCGTCGATTTCATCGATACGTCGAATGCGTACGGTCCGCTCGTCAGCGAGATGTTGATTCGCCAGACGCTGCATCCGTATCGCGGTATCGCGATCGCGACGAAGGGCGGCTTCTTGAGGCCGGGGCCGAACCAGTGGCTGATCGATTGCCGGCCCGAGCAGCTGCGCGCGGCCGTCGACAACAGCCTCAAGCTGTTGGGCGTCGAGCAGATCGATCTGTGGCAGCTGCATCGGATCGATCCGAAGGTGCCGGTCGACGACCAGCTCGGCACGATCGGCGAGCTCGTTCGCGAGGGCAAGATTCGCAACGCCGGCCTGTCCAACGTCGAGGTCGAGCACATCGATGCCGCCGCGAAGTACTTCACGGTCGCGAGCGTGCAAAACCGATTTCACGTGATCGATCGAACGTTCGAGCCGGTGCTCGCGCATTGCGAGCAGCTCGGCATTCCGTTCATCGCGTACTTTCCGCTCGCGACCGGCGCGCTCGCCGGTGGCGAGTCGGTCCTGACGCGCGTCGCGAAGGACATCGGGATCACGCCGGGCCAGGCCGCGCTCGCGTGGTTGCTCCAGCGCTCGCCGTCGATCGTCGTCATTCCGGGCACGGCGAATCCGGCGCATTTGCGCGAGAACGTCGCGGCGCGCGACATCGTGCTCACCGACGAGCAATTCGCCGCGATCGGCCGCGTCGGCGAGAAAGCGGCGAAGCTGAGAGCGCCGGCTCCGAAATGATTCGCTTGCTCGCGCTTCGACGGGGTGAAACTCCCGTCGATCGACGGGCTCGGCGCACTACGACCCGGTCTACGCCACGATCGACGTCGACAACTTCAACCTCACCGTCGGGCCGGAAACCGATCTCTAGTGCGCGTCGCGCGGATCGGTCGGCGGCATCGTCTCGACGATGCGCCAATCGACGACGCTCGACGGCTCGCGCAGGAACTCTTCGGGCTGCGGATGAGCGAGCGCGAAGCGCAGCACTTCGTCCATGTGCTTGACGGGGTGCACGACGAGCTCGGCGAGCACCGACTCGGGGATATCTTTGAGGTCCTTCCGATTCTCGTCGGGGATCAGCATCGTCGTGATCCCGGCGCGGTGCGCCGCGAGCGTCTTCTCTTTGAGCCCGCCGATCGGTAGCACGCGGCCGCGCAACGTGACCTCGCCGGTCATCGCGACGTTCTGGCGAACGGGGATGCGCAGCAGCGCCGACGCCATCGCGGTCGCCATCGTGATGCCGGCGCTCGGGCCGTCTTTCGGGATCGCGCCTTCGGGGAAGTGGACGTGGATGTCGACCTTGTTCTGGAAGTCGTTCGACAGGCCGAACGTGCCGGCGCGTGAGCGCAGATAGCTCATCGCCGCCTGCGCGCTCTCCTGCATCACCTCGCCGAGCTTGCCGGTGAGCGTGAGCTTGCCTTTGCCGGGGACGATCGTGACCTCGGCGGTCAGTAGATCGCCGCCGAACGCGGTGACCGCGAGGCCGTTCGCGAGCCCGATCTCGTCTTCCTTTTCGCGCCGCGCTTCGCGATAGCGCTCGACGCCGAGCCACTCGGGCAGCATCTCCGGCGTGACGTCGAACGTCTGCGGCAGCTTGCCGCCGGCGAGCCACGCCTTCGCGATCTTGCGGCACACCGTCGCGATCTCGCGCTCGAGGTTTCGCACGCCGGCTTCTTTGGTGTAGCGGTGGATGATCTGCGTGAGCGCTTCGTCGTGCCACGTGATCGCGAGCTCTTTGACGCCGTTGTTCTCGGCCTGCTTCGGGATCAGATACTGGCGCGCGATCGCGATCTTTTCCCACTCGGTGTAGCCGGGCAGCTCGATGATCTCGAGGCGATCTTGCAGCGGCAGCGGGATCGCGTGCTGCTGGTTCGCGGTCGTGATGAACATGGTGTCGCTGAGGTCGTAGTCGAGATCGAGGTAGTGATCGTTGAACGCGTTGTTCTGCTCGGGGTCGAGCACTTCGAGCAGCGCGCTCGCCGGGTCGCCCCGAAAATCCATCGACATCTTGTCGATCTCGTCGAGCAGGAACACGGGATTGTTCGAGCCGACCTTCTTGAGCGACTGGATCAACTTGCCGGGCAGCGCGCCGATATACGTGCGGCGATGGCCGCGGATCTCGGCTTCGTCGCGCACGCCGCCGAGTGACTGGCGCACGAACTTGCGGCCGGTCGCGTGCGCGATCGAGCGCGCGAGCGACGTCTTGCCGACGCCGGGCGGGCCGACGAGACACAAGATCGGCCCGCGCTGATGCGGCACGAGCGCCTGCACGGCGAGGTATTCGAGGATGCGCTCTTTGACCTTCTTGAGCCCGTAGTGCTCGGCCTCGAGGATCGATTCGGCTTCGTTGATGTCGTGGCGATCTTCGGTCTTGTCTTCCCACGGCAGCGCGATCACCCAGTCGAGGTAATTGCGCACGACCGTCGCTTCGGCCGACATCGGCGACATCTGCTTGAGCTTCTTGAGCTCCTTGAGGCTGCGCTCCTTCGCCTCTTTGCTCATCCGCTTCGTTTTGATTTTTTGCTCGAGCTCGGTGAGCTCGTTCTTGAACTCGTCGCGGTCACCCAGCTCCTTCTGGATGGCCTGCATCTGCTCGTTTAAGTAGTATTCCTTCTGCTGCTTCTCCATCTGCTTCTTGACGCGAGTGCGCAGCTTCTTCTCGACCTGGCGAATCTCGATCTCGCCTTGCATCAGCTCGCCGAGTCGCTCGAGCCGCTTCGCCGGTGACACCGTCTCGAGCAGCTCTTGCTTGTCTTTGAGCTTGAGCGCGACGTGCGCGACGATCGTATCGGCGAGTCGGCCGGGCTCGTCGATCGTGCGCACCGAGACGAGCATCTCGGGCGGGATGCGCGTGTTGAGCTTGACGTAGTCGTCGAAGACGTCTTGCACCGATCTCATCAGCGCGGCGACGAGCGCCGGATCGTCGTCGGGCTCCGGCAGATCGTCGACGTCGCACATGAAGAACGGATCGATCTGCGTGAACCCGCGGATCTGTGCGCGCGCACGGCCCTCGACGAGAACTTTGACGGGACCCTTCGGAAAGCGGAGCAGCTGGATGATGTGACCGACGGTGCCGATCGAAAAAATATCGTCGGCGTTTGGATCGTCGGTCTTCGCGCGGCGCTGCGCGGCGAGCAGCAATTGCTTGTCGCCCGCCATCGCTTCTTCGAGCGCTTGCATCGACTTTGGCCTGCCCACGAACAGCGGCACGACCATGTGCGGGAACACGATGATGTCGCGCAGCGGTAGTAGGGGCAGGCGCATGTCTGCGCCCTCCGACTCGTCTTTCATGTCCGATACTTTAGGACCGACGAGGACTTGAGCAAGAATTTCAGGCCGAACCGCGGCAAACCAGCCACGGACACCATGGCTCGAATGCCATGAACTGCGTCAGTGTTCTCCGGGGCATGCGGTCAACGATCCCACCTCGATCCAGGATCGCTCGCAAGCGGGCTTACGAAAACCTCGCGTGGCATCGCTACTGAACTATACGCGCACGCGCGCATGGGTGAGCTCACTCCGTTGGTGGAGGCGTACCTCCTGATCGATCAACCGCGACAGCGAGTCGGTCACTGGACCGATGTGCTCGCTGCGCTGGACTCGTCGGCGGCGCCACCACTCGCGGCGGTGATCGCCTACTACGATCCGACGACCGATCAATCGCTGATCAACCTGCGCTACGACGAGCTCGCGCTCGGTCCGCATCGGCTCGAGTACGTCGTCGAGGTCGCGCTGCTCGCCGAGATCGGCATGATCCAGCCGGCCGCGTTGTCGGATCTCGAGCGCCGGCGATTTCTCACCGATCGGCTCGCGCGCTGCACGATGCGCGTCGATTCGGCGCGCAACGCCGTCGGCGCGTTGAGCGAGCTGGTCAAACGCTTGCGCGGGCACAAGCCCGGCCACGTCACCAACAACGCGAACGTTCGACGCCGCGAGCCGCGCGGTGACACCAACGATCCGCTGCCGCTGATCGCGGCGAAGGGCACGCGCAACGATCTGCGCGCGCTCGTGAAGACCGAGAACGATCTCGTGATCTCGCCCGAGAAGTTTCCGCGGCCGGTCACGCCGCATCGCCACGTCGTGTCGCGGAGCTCGCGGGCGAAGACGGTCGTCGCGGTCGATCCGAGCGAGCTCGATCTGCTCGACGCCGATGTCGACGTGATCGTCGACGAGCCGCCGACGGAGCTCGCACGCGCGAGCTCGCCGCAGTTCCCCGTCGAGATGTCGACGATCTACGCGCGCTACCTGCGCAGCGGCAAATGGGTCCCGATTCGCGTCGGCTCGCTCAGCCTCAAAGGCGCGGCGTTGATGACCGGCGCGTTGCCGAGGCTGCACGATCACGTCGACGTCGCGTTCGCATACGGCGGCTCGCGCGCGCTCGTTCGCGGCGCCGTCAACAAAGTCTCGACGATGGCGGAAGCGGCGACGACCGGCGCGTCGACGTTCTCGGTCGCGTTCGAGCTCGACACCGCGTCGCGCCGCCAGCTGACGTCGCTGCTGCGCGCCGCGCGTGCTGCGAAGGTCACGATCAAGCCACCGCCGGCGCGTGCGACGCAGCGCTTCCCGGTCGAGTGGCCGGTGTGCATCGGCACGATCCGCGGCGCGATCAAAGGCGACGCGCTCGACGTCTCGGCGTCGGGCTTGTTCGTGCGGCCCAACGTCTCGCTCGATCAGGGCGTCACGCTGAACTTCTCGGTCGTGCTCGACGACGGCGGCGCACCGATCGCGGGTCGCGCGCGCGTCGTGCGCGTGATCGGCGAATCCGAAGCACAAGCGGCCGGGCTGGTCTCTGGCTACGGGTTCTCGATCGTCGACATGACCGCGTACGATCGCGAGCGCTGGCAGGCGTTCATCGCGCGCGTCGAACGCCGCGCCGAGAAGCGCGTGCTGATCGGCGCATCGCCGGCGCGGCTGGGCGAATTGCAAGCGGCGCTCGCCGGCGCGGGATACGCGGTCACCGGTGGTACGGATCCTGGTGCGCTCGTGCAGCTCGCGAATGCGGACGCGCGCCCCGTCGACGCGGCGCTGATCGACGGCAACTGGCTCGGCGGCGGCGCATCGGCGTCGTGGGTCGAGAATCTGTTCAGCGCGCGCGACGTTCCTTGTGTCACCGTGAACGGCGATGTGCGACGCGCACGCTCTGCCGTCGATCGACTGTTGCAAGTTACCTCGTAGGGTTCTCCCGACAGTTGGTGAGACGCGGCCGTGGTGATCGGCCACACGTGAACGAGCGTTGCTTGGACAGTGCAGCGCTATCGCGACACCTCCCGTCGAGACGTCCACGGTCCGACCAGGTAACGCGTGGAAGTCGCTTATTTGTGCGTTGGCCTCGGACTTGTAATGATCGGCTCGCCATGAAGCCTATCAAATTGCTCGTTCTCCTCGCGCTGATGCTCGCCCCGGCAGTCGCGTCGGCTCAGTACTACGGCGGTGGTGGCGGTTCGAGCTATTACGGCGGCGGACCGCACTTCCATCAGCGCTGGGGACGTCTCGCGTGGGGCTTTAGCGTCGGCCTCGGCGGCATGCATGATCCCGACGGCCTCACCAACTGTGACAATTGCGCGAACGCGCTCGCATTCGAAGTCGACGGCCACATCGGCGGCATGATCAACAACCGCCTCGGCCTCATGCTCGAAGGCCAGGTCAACGGCCGCACCGTGCACGTCGACGACAACAACGGCGACAGCGTGCTGACGCAAAACGCGCTGATGGTCGCGGCGCAGTACTGGATCCTGCCGATGCTGTGGGTCAAGGGCGGCGTCGGCCTCGCGGGCCTCGAGAAGGACAACGCGTACGACACGTATGACTACGGCGCGGGCGTCGCGCTCATGGGCGCGGTCGGCGTCGAGCTGTTGTCGGCGCGATTCTTCGCGATCGATCTGCAGGCGCGCTTGATCGACGGCGTCTACAACAGCGGCGACGGCAACATCACCGCCGGCACGATCGGGTTGGGCTTCAACTGGTACTGACACTCTGAAGCTGTCGTGAAGAGCGCTCCGAGCCTCGGCTCGGGGCGTTTCTTGTTTTCGGCCCGCGTGTATCCTGGCTTCGTGCGGATCATCTTGGTGGAAGACAACGCGCAGCTGGCGCAGGCGGTCGCGCAAGGCCTCGGCGAAGACGGCTACGAGGTCGAGATCGTCGACACCGCGGCCAAAGCGATCACGCGCGGGCTGCGCCGCGATCTCGATCTGATGATCTTGGATCTCGGCCTGCCCGATCGCGACGGGCTCGAGGTGCTCAAAGAGCTACGCGCCGCGCGCATCCTCGTGCCGGTGCTCGTGCTCACCGCACGCGACGCCGTCGAGTCGCGCGTCGCAGCGCTCGATCAAGGCGCCGACGATTACGTCGTCAAGCCGTTCGCATTTGCCGAGCTGGTCTCGCGCATCGAGGCGCTGTCGCGGCGTGCCGGCGGACCGCGCTGGGTGCCGACGACCGACGTGCCGGTCGTGATGAACGACGACCTCACCGTCGAGTCGAACGGCAACAAGGCCGCGCTGTCGCCGCGCGAGTACGCGCTGCTCAATTGCTTGCTGCGCCGCCGCGGCGAGGTCGTGACGCGCGCCGAGATCTTGCGCGAAGCGTTTGGCTACGACTTCGATCCGGGCACGAACGTCATCGACGTTCACCTCACGCACCTGCGCAAGAAGCTGACCGGATTTCCGGTCACGATCGAGACCGTCCGCGGCGCCGGCATTCGCTTGCTGGTCGCGCAACCGTGAGCACGCCGGTCACGCTCGGTCGCGGGCTCGGCCGAGCATTCGCGTTCGCCACGATCTTCGGTATGGCGATCTTCGGGCTCGCGATGGGCCTGATGATCTACTTCACCGAGGTCGGCGAGACCTGCAGCGCCGCCGGTCAGATCGAAGATCCGCCGCTCGAGATCGTCGAGCAGACCTCGCTCGCGTTCGCGTTCGCGCTGCCGTTCGGCATCGCGATCTCGCTGCGCATCAACCGCTCGCTGACGCACGAGACCACCGATCGGCTCGACGAGATGATCGCGAGCGCGTCGGCGATGACCGGCGAGAAGCTCGCCGAGCGACTGCCGGTGAGCAACACGAACGATCCGCTCGACACGCTCGCGGTCGCGCTCAACGGCATGCTCCAGCGCATCGAGACCGGCGTGCGCGCGCAGGCGCAGTTCGCCGCCGACGCGTCGCACGAGCTACGTACGCCGCTCGCGGTGATCTCGACGAACCTCGAGGTCGCGCGGCGCAAGGAGCGTGCGCCGTCGCATTGGGAGCACGTCGCCGACGACACGCTCGGCGAAGTGCGCCGCATGAACGTGCTCGTCGACAAGCTGCTCGAGCTCGCGCGCGCGGGTAACGCCGGGCTCAAGCACGAGCAGGCGGGGCTGCGCCAGCTCGCTGCGGCGGCGATCGCGCGCGCAGATGCGCTGACCGAGAAGCTCGGGGTCGGGCTCGAGCTCGCGCCGGGGGACGAGGTCAACGCCGAGATCGACGTCGAAGCCGTCGCGATCGTGCTCGATAACCTGATCCGCAACGCGCTCGATCACACGCCGCGCGGCACCGCGGTCACCGTCCGGATCGGACCGGGCAAGCGCATCGTCGTCGATGATCGTGGCCCCGGCGTGCCGCGCGAGGCGCGCGAGCGCATCTTCGAGCCGTTCGCGCGCGGCGTGCAGCGGATGGATCGATCGACCGGCCCAGGCCTCGGGCTGGGCCTCGCGATCGTCAAGCGGATCGTCGACGGTCACCGCGGCGCGGTTCGCGTCGAGACGCGCGACGGCGGCGGTGCGCGGTTTGTCGTCGAGCTGCCGGCCTGACCGTCACCACGCGTAGTGTTTGAAGAAGCTCCACTCGAGCTGCGTCGCGCTCGCGTACGTCGGGCACGAGTTGCCGTTGGCACCGGCGGTCGCGCCGCCCGCCCAGCAATGATCCATTCCGGCGAACGTGCACAGCTCGACCTGGCCGTCGGCGGGACAATTGTCGTAGACCCGGCACTCGCCGCTGCCGCCGCCCGAACCGTCGGCGGCGATGGTCTGATACGTGGTCGCGCAGCCGTTCTTCGCGGCCCACAACGTCGCGGCGGCGACGAAGCCCTGGTCGGGCGTCACCGACGGATCGTCGCACGCGTCGTCGATCACCGAGTCGGCAAGGCCGTGGAACAAGATGATCGGCACGTGGCCCGTCGTGCACGCGCTCAGATCGGCGAGCGTGCCGCCGGAGTGCGGCGCGAGCCCGCGAATGTCGCTGCGATAGCACCCGACGTGCTCCGTGAAGTAGCCGCCCATCGAGAATCCCGTCACGAACACGTGCGCGGCGTCGATGCACTGGTCCTGCGTGACGTCGGCGCGGATCGCGTCCATGAACGCGAAGTCGTCGCCGGTCGCCGAGACGTCCTGGCCGGCGCCGCACACGGTTTGTCCCGCGTTCTCGACGTTCCACGGCGAGTCGAGCGAATCGGGACCACCTTCGCCGTCGGGAAATACGAGCGCGATGCCTTCGCTATCGGCGAGCGCCGCGTATTGCGTCATGTCGTACATCTCTTGGCCGCTCATCGTGTAGCCGTGGAACACGAAGACGAACGGCATCGCGGTCGATGCGCCCGTCGCCGGCAAGTAGACGAGATACGTCCGCGTCGTCGTGCCGACCGTCACCGAGCGCTGGGTGAGGCCGCGCATGCCGGTGCGCATCCCGCACGCCGCGGCATCGCCGGTCGACGACAGCGACGACGCGTCGGTCGATGCCGATGCGTCGGTGACGGGCGTTGTCGCGCCGTCGTGCTTGGATCCACACGCGACGATCGCGACGAGCAGCAGCGGTTTGGCAAATCGCATGAATCACGGCTCCAGAGTGGGAAACACAGGTGTTTCTATAATCGGGAGCGCGGCCGCGTGTCCAGCGCGAATCGCGGTGCTACCGTGGCGTCATGCCCGTGCGCCTCGCCGAGGTCGTTCGTGACCTGCCGCGGCATGCGCACGCGTTGCCGCGCCGCACGGTGCAACAATCACAGCGCTGGCGTCTGCTCGAAGCCGTCGTCGAGGTCACCGCGCGCGCCGGCTACGCGGACGCGACCATCGCCGACGTGATCGCGGTCGCCGGCGTGTCGCGTAAGACGTTCTACGAGCACTTCGCCGACAAGGAAGCCGCGTTCCTGGCGACGTACGACGTCGTTGCCGATCGCTTGATCGAGCTGCTCGTCACGGCCGGCGCAGCGCACGCCGATCCCGACGCGCGTCGCACGGCCCACGTCGAGCGCTTTCTCAAAATCCTCGACCGCGATCACGCGGTCGCGCGCGTGTTCATGGTCGACGTCCAAGGCGCGGGTCCCGCCGCGCTGCGCCGTCGCGCCGCGGTCAACGAACGCTTCGCCGACGCGCTGTTCGGCGATGCGCGCGTGCCGAAGCTTCGTCGCGATGCCGTGGTCGGCGGCGTCAACCAGGTCGTCGCCGCCGCGCTGCTGGCGCCGCGACCGAAATCGCTCACGCGGCTCGCGGCACCGCTGGTCGCTTTCGTTCGCGCCGCGCTCGCCTAGAAAATTTGGTTCGCGATCAGATACAGGCCGATCGGCCGCGCGTCGGGTGACCACGCCACGTCGGCGCGAATCACGCCGGTATGCCCCTGCAACAGCCGCAGGCCGCCGCCGATGCCGTAGTGCAGGCCGAGCCCGGTGCCGTCGAGCTCGGGATGTGATTGAAACAGATCGCTCCACACGCGGCCGGCGTCGACGAACGCCGCGAAACCGAGCACGAACGTCTTGCCCCAGAAGTGTTTGCGAAACGTCTCGGAGCGCGCCTCGAAGTTCGCGAACGCTTTGACCTTGCCGTAGTACTGATACGCGGGCACGCCGCGCACGCCCAGCGAGCCGCCGATCGCCGACGTCTCTTCGTAGCGCGTGAGCTCGTAGAACGGCGGGTTGCCGAACTGCGCGTCGAACACGAAGCGCGCGCTGAGCGTGAGGTAACGCTTGATCGGCGTGTGATAGAAGCGCGCCTGCGCGTCGACCTGTTGATACGAGTACGGAAACGCGTCGCCCATCGGCACGCTCTCGCGAAACTCGATCTGATGATACTGGCCGTCGTACGTCGAGATCACGTTGTCTCGCGTGTCGTAGATCGCCGCCGCTTGCAGCCGCAGCACGCTGTGATCGGGCACGATGTTGAGCGCGTCGCGCACGAACGGCTCGGCAAACTTGATGTCGTTCGCGAGCGTGCTCGTCGGCGAATACTCGACCTTGTTCCACGTGTATTGCGCGCCGCCCATCACGTAGAACGGGCCGCGGATCCTCAGCGTCGTGTTCACCGATAGCGCGGGGTGGTAGCGAACGAACCAATCGCGCGGCTGAACCTGCGGCTCGAAATCGCGGATCTGGTTGCCGAGCCCGAAATAGGGCAGGTCGGAATCTTTGGTGAACGACGGCCGGACCTCGAGCTTGATCCGCTTGTTCCACAGCTCCGGCATCGTGAACAGCACGTACGTGTCCTCGTAGCTCGGGCTCAGCAAGCCGGTCTTCGTCGCGTAGAACACCTCGAACTCGAGGTTCCACACGTACGGCGTCGCTTTCGGATCCAGCTTCGCGACGTTGCCGATCGCGCCGCCGCCGAACCCGATATCCGTATCGCCGCCGATCAGCGGCAAGCCGCCGACCTCGATCTTCGATGCCTTGATCGAGTCGGGCTCGTCGGCCTCGCCTTCGATCCGCCGCTTCGTCTTCGGGTTGAAGACCATCTTCTGCGGGTCGACAGGCGTCGTATCGACGGCGCTGCCGAAGCCGATGTCGCTGACGCTGCCGATGACCGGCGCTTCGTTACCGGCGGCTGGTGGCGCTCCGACCGGTACGTCGGCGTACGCGACCGACGCAGCGACCGCGAATGCCAACGCGAACGCCGTGATGCGAAGCACGCGGCCGGCAAGTGCAGCCGTCGTACCACCGGCAAGCCGCGAGGTTTCCCTTTCCCGCACACGTCACCGCGCGTGATCGCGCAGCGTGCTCAGGAGCGCTCGGCCGCTTCGGGTAGTTTGCCGTCTTTGCCGGCGTCTTTGGAAAACGTGATCAGCGGCGAGCCGTGCTTTTCGATCACGTCCTCGTTGATGACCACCTCGTGCACGGACTGGCCGGGCGTGTCGTACATGATGTCGAGGAGTGCCGCCTCTAGGATCGCGCGCAGACCACGCGCGCCGCTCTTCTGCAGCGCCGCCATGTTCGCGACCTTGCTGAGGGCGCCCTTGCCGAACTTGAGCTTCACGCCGTCCATCTCGAACAGCTTCTGGTACTGCTTGACCAGCGCGTTCTTCGGCTGCGTGAGGATCTGCACGAGCGCTTCCTCAGACAGCTCGTGGAGCGGCGCGATCACCGGCAACCGGCCGA
>DASXEF010000270.1:0-4519 GCA_036490255.1 Kofleriaceae bacterium | reverse complement strand
GCCAACGCTGCCGATTCCAACGAAGAAGCCGACAATGACGAAAAAACCGACGCCGACGACGCCGAAGGATTTTGGTGAGACTCGCTATTAGCTGCGTGGCGCTCGCGGGACTGATCGCGCGCGCCGAAGCGGATCCACCCTCGAGCGTCGCGCCCGCGTCGACGCTCGGTGCTGCGGCCGAACAAGAATTCGCGAAAGGTCGCGAGCTCGTCAAAGCCGGCAAGTGGCGCGAAGCGTGCGACGCGTTCGAGCAGAGCGAGAAGCTCGATCCCGAATCGGGCACGCTGTTCAACATCGCCGAATGCGACGTGCACATCGGCAAGCTCGCGTCGGCGTGGGCCGCGTATCGCAGCCTCGCGCAGCGCGACGCGAATTCGGGGCGGCGCAAGAAGTCGGCCGAGCTCGCGGCCGCGCTCGAGCCGCGACTGCCGAAGCTCGCGATTCACGTCGAGCCGGCCGTTCCCGATCTCGCGCTGAAGCTCGACGGCGTCGATGCGACGAATCTGGTCGGCATCGATAGCCCGATCGATCTCGGCACCTTTCAGCTCGAAGCGAACGCGCCGGGCTACAAGCCGTGGTCGAAGTCGGTGGTCGTGAGCGCCGAGCGCGACACCGTTCGCGTCGACATCGCGATGGCGCGCGTCTCGCCGCCATCGGAGCCAGTCGCGGCGACCGTGCCGCCGGTCGTTGTCGCGCCGCCGGCGCAGCAGGAGCAGCAGCAGCAGCCGTCGTCGCATCGCAAGGCGTACGCGATCGGCACGACCGCCGTCGGCGGTGCGCTGCTCGCGGGCGGCCTCGTCGTCGGCGGGCTCGCGCTGTCGAAATGGGACGACGCGAAGTCGCGCGACACCATGGACCCCACCACGGCAAACACGCTCGTCGACGAGGCGCGGTCGCGCGCGACGATCGCCGACGTGCTCGTCGCGGTCGGCGCGATCGGCGTGGGCGTCGGCGTGTACGTGCTCGTGTCGAAATCGCCGCGCGAGACGCGCACCGCGTTGCGCGTGATCGCGACGCCCACCGCGATCTCGCTCGCCGGAGGCTTCTGATGCGAACGCTCGCGTTCGGGATGATCTTCGTCGCCGGCTGCGCGCAGTTGCTCGGACTCAAAGACTTTCCAACCGGCCAAGATGCGAGCGGTCCCGGCGACGCTCCGGGCGACGGCAGCAGCTGTCCGAGCTTCTCGTCGATCGCCGATACGTGCTCGCTCGCCGGATCTGGATTGCCGATGGTCATCTCCGAGAACCCGGCGACGTTCAATACCGATACCGATGTGCTGATCGAAGGCAGCGCGCAGGTTGCGGTTCCGATCGCGGAAGCGAGCGACGGCACGACGCTCATCCTCGCGACGACGTTCGAGCTCGGCCCCAGCGTGACGTTGACCGTGACCGGCTCGCACCCGTTCGGGGTGATCGCGACCGAGGCGATCACGCTCTACGGCGCGATCGACGGCGGTAGCCACCTGCTTGCCGGAAGCGCGGCGGCGGGCTCGTTGCTCGCGAGCGCATGTGGGGCGGCCGCCGGTGGCTCCGGCTCGCCGACAAATCACAACTCCACGTTTGACGGTACGGGTGGTGGCGGCGGCGGCCACTCCGGCTACGGCGGTGCCGGCGGCAGCGGTAACGTAGACGGCACCGTCTACGCCGGTGGAATCGCAGGTTCGGGCAACTCGGCGTGCCCGGTCGCGCCGACCGGCGGTTGCCCGGGCGGCATTGGCGGCGAAGGCGATTCTCTTGCGGCGAACAACATGGAGGGCGGTGCCGGCGGCGGCGCGGTCTATCTCGCATCGGCGGTCTCGATAGCGATCGGCGGCTCGATCAGCGTCGGCGGCGCCGGCGGGTTCGGCGGTGGGAGCGCCTCGGGCGCGAACGACGGTGGCGGCGGCGGCGGCGGCGGTGCGGGTGGCATGATCATGCTCGAAGCGCCGTTGGTCGACGTCGAAGGCATCCTCGCGGCGAACGGCGGCGGCGGCGGCGAAGGCGGCACGTTCCGCCAAAATGGCAGCAACGGAGCCGACGCCAGCGCGTCGGCTCAGCCCGCCCTCGGTGGCGCCGGCTCGAACGCCGGGGCGCTCGGCGGCAACGGCGGTGCTGGCTCGTCGTACAATGGAGTTACCCCGAGCCTGGGCAGCCTCGTGGGCGCCGGCGGTGGCGGCGGTGGCGTCGGCTTCATCCGCATCACGGGCTCGACGATGCAGAACGGAACGATTTCACCGTCGGTGTGCCAGTGAAAATCATCGCGGTCGTGGCTGCACTGGCAGCGACCGCGTCGGCGCAGCCCTCGCAAAATGCGACCGCCGCCGAGGCGCAATTCGAGAAGGGCCGATCGCTCGAGAAAGCCGGCAACTGGCGCGACGCGTGCCTCGCGTTCGAGCAAAGCCAGAAGCTCGATCCGCAGTTCGGCACGCTCTACAACGTCGGCGAGTGCAATCAGCACATCGGCAAGCTCGCGTCGGCATGGGCCGCATATCGCGAGCTCGCGCAGCGCGACACCAACGCCGCACGCCGCGCTCATGCACGCGATCTCGCGAGTCGGCTCGAGCCGCGGCTCGCGAAGTTGCTGGTCTCGATCGCGCCGCCGGTCGATCACGTGACGCTGACGATGAACGGCGACGACGTCTCGAACCTCATCGGCATCGAGTCGCCGGTCGATCCCGACACGTACGAGCTGGTCGCGAGCGCGCCCGGTTACGACAACGTGCACGCGACCGCCGTCGTGACCGACGAAGCCAAGACGGTTTCGATCGCGATGACGATGACGGTGACGAAACCCGCCGAGCCGGCTCCGGCGCCGATCCCGGCAACGGTCTCGTCGCCGCCGTTACCGCCGCCGCCCATCGAGCACGCGGGCTCGCGACGCCCGTACGCGATCGCCGCGATCTCGCTCGGTGGCGCGCTCGTGCTCGGTGGTTTCGTCGCCGGTGGGCTCGCGCTCGAGAAATGGCACGACGCGACGAACGAGTGCCACGATCGAGTGTGCTCGAGCCCGAGCGTGACGACGATGGCGACCACCGACAAGAACGAGGCGAACGCGCGCGCGACCGTCGCCGACGTGTTGATCGCCGCTGGCGCGGTCGGCGCCGCCATCGGCGTGTACCTGGCTCTGACGGAACCGCACCACGCCGAGGCCGCGACCGCGCTGCACGTCACGATCGGGCCGGGTTCGATCAGCTTCGGCGGCGGGTTTTGATCCGATTCGGCTCGACCATCGTGCTCGTCGCCGGATGCTCGAAGATCCTCGGCATCGGCAACTTGCAGACCGCGGCCGACGCCGCGAGCATCGATGGCGGCGGGATCGATGCACACATGACGGCGTGCGCGTCGCTCGGCTCGAACCTCGCCGTGTCGAGCTTCAGCTACGGCATGGCAACGAGCTTCGGCGATGCCGCGTGCGCGATGTTCGCGGACCCGGCGGCGATGCCGATCGCGCTGAACGGCGATTCGTTCACGCTCGACACGACGCACGTCGGCGGTGGCACCGCGACGCTCGACGGCGCGACAGCCGTCACGGTCGACGGCCAGTCCGCGACTGCGCTGACCGGCTTGGGCAGCATCGACCTCGCGTTCATCGTCGCGACGAGCTTCACGCTCGGCTCCGGTGCAACCATCGCAGCGTCCGGATCGAATCCGCTCGTCATTCTCGCGAGTGGGCCGATCGAGATCGACGGCGTGCTCTCGATCAGCGCACCCGTCATCGGCGTGTCGCCGTGCATGATCGGACCGGCCGGTTTTCCGGATCCTGGAAAAGGCGGCGGCGGCGGAACCGGCGGCGCGTATCAAGGCGGCGGCGCTGGGGGCGGAGCGAGTGCCAACGGCGAGCTCACGGCCAGCAGCGCAGGCGTGACGAGCGTCTACTTTCCATACCCCGGCTGCACGGGCGGCCCCGGCGCCGGTGGCGGCACCACGCAGGCAATGCCCGGCGGTGGCATCTATCTCGTCTCGCTCGCGAGCATCACGATCGCGAGCACCGGCGGGATCGACGCCGGCGGTAGCGGCGGCCCGGTCGAAGTCACGGCGCTCGCCGGCGGCGCCGGCGGCGCTTCTGGCGGCACGATCATGCTCGAGACGCCGACGATCAACAACCTCGGCACGATCGCGGCGAACGGCGGCGGCGGTGCGGGCGGCGAGCCCGAAAATCTCAGCGCGACCCCAGGCCAGAACGGCCGGTTGAGCGCGTCTGCGGCCAGCGGCGGCACCGGGATGGCGGGGATGGGTGACGGTGGCGATGGAGCTGCGGACGTGGGGCCGGTGATCGGCGGTTCTGCAGTGGGCTCGAACGTCGGGGCCGGCGGCGGTGGCGGCGGCGTCGGCTACATCCTCGTTCACAGCGGATCTCCCATCACCGGCACGACGTCGCCGGCCGTCACGGCCGTGCCGTAGTCCCTCAGCCGTCGATCAAGATCGTCGTATCGAGCCGAGCTGCGGTTGCGAGCATTCGCAGGAACCCCGCCATCTGTTCGATCTCCGGATCCGGCTCGGGCGCGACGAACGCGGTCGCGAGCACGCGCTTGCGACCGGCG
>DASXEF010000262.1:0-4009 GCA_036490255.1 Kofleriaceae bacterium | reverse complement strand
GCTGGCGACGAAGATCGACTTCGGCGCGAACATCAACCTCGCGGTCGCCATGGTCATCGCGGTGACCAAGGCGACCCTGGTCGTCCTGTTCTTCATGCACCTTCGCTACGACCGGCTGTTTCACACGGTCGTTTTCGTGAGTGCATTGTGTGCCGCTTCCTTGTTTGTCGGGTTCACCTTGATGGATAGTTCTCAGTACCAGCACACCAACATCTGGGACCCGTCGGCTCCGCCGCCGGCCCCTGTTGGTCCGCGCCCAACCGGCTAAGGAGGGTACTGTGGGTCCAGAAGCTCTAGGCTCTTTGTTAGCTCCGGGATTTGTCGGAGCGACGGCCGCGATCGGTTATCTCGCGTTCGCATACTTCCTGCTCACGCTCGATCGCGGACGCGCGAACAGCCCGAGTAAGGACGACACCCAGGCCGGCATCAAGCTGGTCCTGTGGGGGCTCATCATCGCCGGCGTCGCGACGGTCTCAGGCGGCCTCGTCGAGTTGCTCGGCTACATGCTCGCCGGCTTCAAAGGCGGCAGCGGCCCGGTCAAGCACTCGTTGCCGACCATCCTCGTCGGTGCCCTCGTCGTGGTCGTCGCCGCAAAGGCGTTCCTGCCGCGCACCAACAACGCGACGCATCACCAGGCGGAACGCTACGCGCTGGGCATGCTCGGCCTCGGCTTCGGCTTGATGGCGCTGTTCGCGCTCAACATGCTGCTCGAGGGCCTGTTCAACGATGCGCCGTGGGCCACGAACGCGTCGTCGGTCGCGAGCTTGCTCGTCGGCCTCGCGGTCGCGGGCTTCGCGATCCCGCGCTTCGGCGCCATGTCGGGTTGGACGACGCCGGTCGCACCGGCGCCACCGATGCAGCAGCCGCAGTACCCGCCGCAAGGTGGCGGCTACCCGCCGCAAGGTGGCGGTTACCCGCCGCAAGGTGGAGGCTACCCGCCGCAAGGTGGCGGTTATCCGCCGCAAGGCGGAGGCTATCCGCCGCAAGGCGGAGGCTACCCGCCGCAAGGCGGCGGCGGTGGCGGCTACGGCCGCTGAGCACTTCCGAAGCCCTGCGGTGCAACGAGCGCCGCGCGTCAGTCGCTGAGCTGATCTTCGATCGCTTCGGCGAGCGCGGTCGCGAGCTGCGCCTGGATCGCCGGGCTCGCGAGCTCTCGGCCCTCGACCGGATGGTCGATGAAGCCGACCTCGACGAGCACCGCCGGCATCGTCGCGCCGAGCAGCACGTGGTGCGAGTCCTGGCGCACGCCGCGGTCACCTTCGGGGCCCCGCCGGTCGCGTATCGCGCGCTGCATGCGCGCCGCGAGCTCGGCCGCCTCCCACTGCGAAGCGCCGCGCTCGACGTCGTCGAGCACGAGCGCGATGTCGGGATCGACCCCGGGCCGAGGCGTGACCACGTCGGCGCGTAGCGCGCGGCCGTCGACATCGACGCCTTTCGTCGTCAGCACGTAGGTCTCGTAGCCGCGCTGCGTGCGCGTCGGCGACGCGTTCGCGTGGATGCTGATGAAGAGATCCGCGTTGACCGCATCGGCCTGCGCGACGCGCTGGCGCAGGGTCAACGTGCGATCGTCGTCGCGCGTGAGCTGGACGGCGATGCCGTGCTCGCGCAGCTTCGCGGCGACCTGCGTCGCGAGCGCGAGCGTCAGCTGTTTCTCGTGAAGACCCGGTACCGCGCCTCGTGCGCCGGTGTTCGAGCCGCCGTGACCCGGATCGATCACCACGAGCGCGCGCGGACTGGCCGCGGCGGTCGTCGCCATCGCACACAACGCGACCCACGTGCATTTCACGCGATAAGAATCTCGTGGCTTGACGATTCGCGGTAGTTTTCAGCCGTTGACGCAAGTGGCGCACAACGCTACGGTTTTTTGAGCTTGTCTGGTCGGCGACATCGTCACGTCTCGGGCTTGGGCGTGCCGGCCAAGCTCCTGCTCGTCGTCGCTGCGCTCGAAGTCGCGATCGATCGCGTCGCGGTGCCGCTGCTCCGGCCGCAATCGGGCACGCCGCCCGCGTGGCACACCGCGCTCGATTACGCCGGCCTGTTTTTGTTCTATTTCACCGGCACGCTCGCCGCGTTCGTCGCGCTGACGCGCTGCCTCGACGCGGTTTCGGTCCGGCGCAGCAAGCGCGACGTGATCGCGCACGGCGTGCTCGCGATCGCGATCGTGCTGGCGGCCTTGCCGCTCGCGGTCGATCCGCCGGAAGCCGTGACGATGGCACTCGAGATCACGTTCGCGGTGGCGACGGTCGCGCTCGTCGTCTCGGGTTTGGGCAAGGAGCGCGGGCTCGCCGGGCAGATCGGCTTGTGCGTCGTCGCCATGCCGCTCGTGGTTCACGGCGTCAACGCGATCGGCACGCGCTTCATCTGGCCCGACTCCGCGTTCGACGCGCCGACGACGACGCTCGCACACGCCGGCGTGCTCACGCTGTCCGCGGTCGCGCTGATCTCGCCGTACGTGTTCGCGCCGCGGCCGTTCGCGCGCGCGGTGACGCGACCGACGCCGGTCTTGTTCGCGATGAGCGTCGCGGCATTCGGCGCGGTCGCGGCGCGTAGCTGGTATCCGTCGATCGCGAAGGGCGCGTCGCTCGCGATCGGCGTCGAGCTCGATCAATCCGGCGCCGATCCGCGGCTCGCGCTGTATTTGCTCGCGGTCGCGACGCTGGTGTGGACGCTCGTGTCATGCATGCAAGCGCCGTCGCCGGCGCGGCGCACCATCGGCGCGGGGATCGCGTTCGTCGTGCTCGGCGGCTACGCGTTTCGCTGGCCCGATCATTATCTGTTGCCGCTGCTCGGGCTCGCGCTGATCTCGGAAGCGACGAACGACGTGCGCGACGAAGAGCTGTCGACCCAGCCGATCGCGACCGACACGCCGCCGATCGGCGACGCGATCTGGGGCGCGTATATCGCCGGCGTCAAAGCCGTGCTCGAGCCGCGACTGTCGAACCTGCACACGCTGACCACGCGCGGCGATGGCAACCTCGCGACCACGCTGCTCGTCGGCGATTCGCTCGGTGTGCCGGTGCGCGTGCGCGTCGATCGGATCGATTCGAGCGTCGTCGCGCTCGACGTGATCGTCGGCAGCGAGATCGACGAGATGCGCGGCGCCACGTTTTGCTTGTGGGCGATCCCGAATCGCGGCGCCGGCGTGAATCCGAGCGGACCGCCGGCGGCGCCGGTGTTCAAAGGCGGCGACGCGGCCTTCGATCAGCGCTTCAAGAGCCGCGGCAACGCGCTCGCGTTCCACCACATGCTCGACGCGCCGCTGCGCGCACGTGCGACCGCGACGCTCGACGGCTGGCTCGCGTACTGGGATCGCGAGAGCCTGCGCTATCGCGTGTATCCCGGACGCGGCGCACCGCTCGATCATCCGCTGCCGTTGTCGGATCTCGCGACCGGCCGCGCGGCGGGCCCGGAGCGCCTGCACGCGGTGATCGAGCTGTTGCTCGAGATCGCGGCACACGGCATCGAGGTACCTTCGGACGCGCCCCAAACGCTGACCGCCAAGGACGTATGAAACATCTACTTCTCGCTGCGCTGCTCGCCGCGCCGCTCGGCGCGTGCGAATCCGTGTCGACGACCGCCGTCGCGCCGACGCCCGCGTGGGTGAACGACACGACCACGATCCAGCCGTCGACGAGCCAAGCCTATGGCCTCGCCGACAAGTATCGCGGCGTCGCGCAGACGATCATTGACTACGCGCGCAAGGATCGCGGCGCGTACGAGAAGCTGTCGGTGTTGACCGACACGATCGGCCATCGCCTGTCGGGCTCGCCCGAGCTCGACAAGGCGATCGCGTGGGCCGCACAAACGATGAAGGACGACGGCGAGAGCGTCCACACCGAAAAAGTCATGATCCCGCACTGGGTGCGCGGCGCCGAATCCGCCGCGATCATCACGCCGACCGCGCGCGCGTTGCACCTGATCGGCCTCGGCGGCTCGGTCGCGACGCCGAAAGGCGGCATCACGGCGCCGCTCGTCGTCGTCCACGATTGGCAAGAGCTCGCGGCGAAGG
>DASXEF010000193.1:0-6875 GCA_036490255.1 Kofleriaceae bacterium | reverse complement strand
CAATCGGTGCCGGACATCTCGCACAACGCGACCGCGAACCTCGGCTACGCCGACGTGCGGTTCCTGCGCCCCGTGTATCCCGGCGACACGCTCGTCGCCGAGTCGGAAGTCATCGGCCTGCGCGAAGTATCGAGCGGCGCTGCGGGCGTGGTCTACGTGCGGACGCGCGGCACGAATCAAAAGGGCCAAGAGGTGCTGTCGTTCGTGCGTTGGGTGCTCGTGCCCAAGCGCGACGCGAGCGCCGCGAAAGGCACGAACCACGTGCCGCAGCTGCCCGAGGTCGTGACGATCGAGCGCGTGCCGGTGCCGGAAGTGATGAACCTGCAGCGCATCGCCGATCTGGCGTGGGCGATGCCGCCGGGCGAGCGCTGGGACGCGTACGCCGTCGGCGAGCACATCGAGCACCCCGACGCGATGACGATCGAAGAAGCCGATCACGTGCAGGCGACGCGGCTCTATCACAACACCGCGCAGGTGCATTTCGATCGCGTCGCGATGGAAGCCGCCGGCTCGAAGTTCGGCAAGCGGATCGTCTACGGCGGTCACGTGATCTCCGTCGCGATGGCGCTATCGCAGAACGGGCTCGGCACCGCGCTCAAGATCGCGGCGTGGAACAGCGGCTCGCACGTCGCGCCGACGTTTGCAGGCGACACGCTACGCGCATCATCCAAGGTCCTCGACAAAGCCGAAGTGCCCGGTCGCAACGACGTCGGCGCGCTCCGGCTCGCGCTCACCGCCGTGAAAAACGGCAAAGACGCCGTGCTCGAGCTCGACTACTGGGCCCTGTTCCCCAGGGACGTAGTCCATTAGCGCAACTTCGACCGTGTAACCCACGGAGATCATTCACCGCTCGAGGGACGGACTAAAGCGAGCGAACCTTGCGCGCGTACGCCAACGCGAGCGCGGCGATCGCGAGCAAGCACGCGGCGAGCGTCGCGAGCAGCGGCACCCGCGAGCCACGCTCGACGCGAAACGGCCCGACACGCGCCAGCTCCGGCCGCGGTGCGCCGGTCACGACGATGACCGTCGGCGCGGTGACCTCGGGCATGGTCGCGCGGACGAGTGCTTCGGCGGCGCGTTGCAGCGCCGCGCGATCGGCCGCTTCCTCGACGACGACCAACGCCGATGCGACGGCCGGCGACGTCGCGCCGGTCAGCGGCTCGCGAAACGCGCGATGCAGCGTCGCGTGCGCCGACCACGCGCCGGGCAGGGCGCCGAGCTGCGCGGACAGCCGATCGGACTCGGCAATGTCGCTCGCGTGTGCACGCTCGGCAGGTGCGTCGACGACCGGCGCGCAGCCGGCGAGGACGCACGCGAACACCACGCCGCGCAACACGTCGGCACGCTATCACGCCGATGCTCGCTTTAGTCCGTCCCTCGAGCACCGAGAGATCTCCAATGGTTGCGCGCTCGAAGTTTCGTTAATGTACTACGTCCCTGATGAATGCCGTCGAGCGCTTCGCCCGCGCGATGCCGAGCGAAGCCCTCCGGCGCATCGCGATACTCGCGCCGAGTCGCTTCGACGAGCCACTCGCGCACGGCGCGACGGGTGCGCTCGACGTCGAGCAAGCGCATGCACGCGTCGTCGCGCGCTGGGGCGGCGACTTGTGCGGGCTGTTGAACGCACTCGTTCACGCGGAGCTGGTCGCGCTCGCACGTGCGCATCACCTCGACGCGAACGCGAAGTCGCCGCAGCTGCGCGCGCGATTGTGGGAGCGCGGCGCGATGCTCGAGACCGGCGGTGCGCCGATGCACGGCGCGCTGCAGCCGCGACCGGTGCTGCTCGGCGGCCACCTCGTCGTGCAGGCGCCGCCGCGCGGGTTGTTTCCGCCGAGCGTCGGTTGGCCGCGGTCGCTGCCCGATTCGGTCGCGGCGCAGCCGCCGGTCGACGAGCCGGAGTCGCTCGATGACTTGCTCGTGGCCGCCGATCGCGCGATCGGCGTGCGGCTCGGCGCGCGCGGCGCCGACAAGGGCGCGTGGGGGCTGCGCGCGGCCGCGTTGCTCGGCGTCGTCGAGCGCGGCGCCGGCGAGCCCGATTGGCGCGGTGACGTCGAGCTCAAGACGATCGCGATCGCGGCAGAGCGCGAGTCGAAGCTGTGGCGTATCGTCGATGATCCGGCGATCGCGATGACGAACGAGCACAGTGCGATCGCGAAATTGCAGCGCACGCTGTGGCTCGCGCGCGCCGATGTGCCGGGCGGCGACGCGACGATCGTCGCCTGGTACTTGCTCGAATGGGACGCGCCACTCGCGCGGCTCGCGCAGCGCTACCTGCACGAGCGCCCGAAAGGCCCGGCGGGCACGCTGCAACGCGCGCTGTACTTGCACAAGCGGTTCTTCGCGGACGCGGGCTTGCTCGCGACGCTGAACGGACCCGCGTCGTGATCGTCGACGAGCTGCGCATCGTCGGGTCGACGCAGACCAACGTCGTGATGGCCGCCGAGCTCGTGCGCGTCGCGCGCCGCGCGCTGAATCTGCGGCCGCCCGAGCCGCGCAAAGAAGGCCTCGGCCAGCTCGTGTATCCGTTCGATCGCGAGCTCGCGCGCGTCGCGGTGACGTACATGCGCACGCCGACGCGCGTCGTCTGGGACGTGTATCGCTCGCGCGCCGATCGGCTCGAGCCGCTCTACGACGAGCTCGTCGCCGATATCGTCGCGGATCGCCGCGAGCTCCTGCGCGATCGCGACGGCATCTCGGTCGAAGCACGCAACGTCGGCGAGTTCGCGGCGGGCGAGCGCCAGGTCGTCGGCACCGTCAAGAACGCGCTGATCGACGCCGCGGCGAAGCGGCGCATTCGCTTGCACGTCGATCCCGAGCGCGCCGAGCAGCGTTGGGTCGCGCGCCGCTCCGACAACGGCGAGATGACGATCTCGCTCGACCTCGGCGGTGGGTCGCTGTCGCAGCGCGGTTGGCGTCGCGATGCCGGCGATGCGCCGTTGCGCGAGCACCTCGCGGCGGTGCTGCTGATGCTGTGCCGCTTCGATCCGCGCAACGACGCGCTCGTCGATCCGATGTGCGGCGCCGGCACGATTCCGATCGAAGCCGTGCTCGCCGCGCGTGGCGCTCCGCGTGCGACGCGGATGTTCGGCAAGGACGCGCAGCCGCTGTGGGCCGACGCGTCGCCGCTCGTCGTCGGCTGCGATCTGGACCTCGGCGTGCTCGCCGCCGCTCGCGACAACGCACGCGCCGCGAAGATCGGCGACGCGATCACGTGGCAGCGCTGCGACATCGCCGATCTGCGGCCCGACACGATTCATCAGATCGCGCTCGAGCGCGGCCGCGAGCCGCAGACCGGCGTGCTCGTCGCCAATCCGCCGTACGGCGAGCGCCTGGATCCGGCGGATCTCGAGGTCGTCTACGCTGCGATGGCCGAGACGATGCGGCGGTTTCGCGGCTGGCGCGCCGGCTTTCTCGTCGGCAATCCGCTGCTCGAGCGGATCTTCGATCACGTCGTCGGCCGACCGCGGATCAAGAAGCCGCTCGCGAACGCGAACCTGCGTGCCTACTTTTATCTCTACGAGCTCTGACTAATCCTCGTGCGCTTTGGCCCACGCCGAGATCAGCTCGAAGTCGTCGATGATGCGCGAGTGGTAGTGGCCCCACACGTCCGAGATCATCACCATCGTGCCGCGCGACAACGCGGGTGTGAGATAGATCGCGAAATATCGCGCGCCTGATCCGTCCTCGACTTCGCCGACGACGTCGAGCGGCTGGTTCGACACCGGGCACAGCAGCTCGCATTTCGTGCCGTGCGGGATGTCGAACGGCTTGACCTTGCGCGCGTCGCCGTGAATCGGCGAGAGGTGCACGAGCCCCTCCTTGCCGAGCGCGCGAATTTTCAGCGTCACTGCGGCGTTGCCGTCGAACTGTACGTCGGAGATTCCGACGAGGTTGTCGCCGCGCGGGCCGAACGCCTGCGTGACGGTCACGGTAACGTCGTGCGGCTGCACGATGAGGTGCTGGCCGGTCACGCGCGGGATGTTGCCGGTCACTCTGAGGTTGCGTCGATCGACAGGGTCGTCCACGCGCCGAGCTGACAACGGACTCGCGGCGTTGGCAAGCGTGTATACTCGTGTGGGGTGCGGCGAACGCCGTACTACGTAGCGATGCGAACGCTCCTGATCGTCCTCGGCGTCCTTGTTGGGCTGGCTCTTCCGGTCGGCGCGAAACCCAAAGTCGCGATCGTCGCGTTCGACAACGACAAGAAGAACGAAGCGCGCGAGATGGTCTCCGACACGATCGGCGACGACGTCACCGTGCTCGGTTCGAAGCAAGTCAACCGCACGATCGACGACCTCGGCTTCGACGCGACCTCGCTCGACGACAAAGCGCTGCGCAAGCTGTCGAAGGAGCTCGAGGCCGACGCGATCATCCAGGCCAAGCTGTCGACGAAGGGCAAAGACAAGATCCTTCACTTCAAGTTGTGGGTGCACAACAAGAAGGCGAAGGGCTTCAAGGTCGAGTTCGGCAGCTTCAAGTCCGATCGGTTCAAGGCGCAGCTCCACGACAAGCTGCTCGAGCGTCTGGGCTACGCGACGTCGTCGGGCGACGACGACTCCGCGGCGGTCACCCCGATCACGAAGACGAAGTCCAAGCCGACGCCGGCGGGCGACGATGACAGCTCGCCGCCGCCGAGTAAGACGAAAAAAGTCCCGCTCGGCGACGACGACGATGCGTCGACGAAGAAGACGAAGACGAAGAAATCGGGCGACGACGATGACGACGACGCGAAGTCCAAGCCCGACGCGACCACGACGAAGCACGTCGCCCACGCCGGTGACGACGACGACGACAGCGGCTCGGTGAGCGCCAAGGTCGACGTCACGCCCGCATCGTCGGGGCCGAGCGGCCCGCACACGGCGAATCGCGACGCGGTCCGGATCGATATCGGACCGTCGGCCTCGCAGCGCACGCTGTCGTTCAACTCGCGCTCGTTTGCCGAAGCGCCGAACGGCGACAAGAACGGGCTCGTCGGCGGCTTCCGCACGCAGGGCGAGATCTATCCGTTCGCGTTCGGCAATCCCGACGGCGGCGCGGCCGGCATCGGCTTGTACGGCCTCTACGATCAGGCGATCGCGTCGAACGTCAGCACGTCGATCCAGCCGGGCACGAAGTTCCCGGTGACGCAGCGCCAGTACGAAATCGGCCTGCGCTACCGCATCTTGTTCGGCCATCGCGAGACCAGCCCGACGCTCGCGATCGGCTTCGGCTACGGCCATCGCGAGTTCGAAGTCAATCGCACCGCGCTGATGCCCGGCAACACGCTCGATATCCCCGACGTCAACTACCGCGGCTACATTCCGAACCTCGACTTCCGCTTGCCGCTCGCGCCGCGGATGGCGCTCAGCTTCGGCGTCGGCGCGTTGCTGCTCACCGGCACCGGTCCGATCCAGACCCAAGCCGAATACGGCCAGGCGACCGTGACGGGCGTCGAGGGCGACGTCGCCTTCGACCTGTTCTTCACGCGCCGCATCGGCATGAAGCTCGAGATCGACGCCGCGCAGATCGGCTACAAGTTCAAAGGCAACGGCGAGATGACGAACGATCGCGACGGCGATCCGTCGACGCAAGACGTCGGCGGCGCTGCCGACCGATATCTCGGCGGTGCGTTGACGCTCGTGGTGTCGTACTAGTGATCCGCGGATCCCCCGCGATCCCTGTTGCACGCGTCGTCGTCATTCATCCCGAGCGCCGGGCGCAGCGCATGCTGGCGCGGCTCGCCGGCTCGACGCTGTGCCGGATCGACGTGCTCGCCGAGGTTCCGAGCGACGCCACCGCGTGCACCGATGCGATCGTGATCGTCGACGCGCAGCTCGCGTGCGCGCAGCCGGCGTTGCGCGAGCGCGCCGCACGCGCGTGGATCGCCGTGCCCGGCGAAGGCGTCGAGGGCGCGTCGCCGGATACCGTCGCGACGCTGCTCGCGGCCGGCTGGGATCACGTGATCGCGCACCCGATGCCGCTGCTCGCCGAGGAGCTGCTCGCGACCACGCAGAAGCTGCTGCGCGGCGAGTGCTTCGGGCTCGACAAGTACATGGCGTGGGGCGCGTCGATCAGCAGCTTCGCGCTCGACAACGCGCTCGAGCGCGCCGACGCGGTCGCGCTGCTCGCGCGCGAGATCGTGCCGGTCGGCTTGCCGGAGCGAATCACGTCGCTGGTCGGCGTGATCGCCGACGAGCTGCTCGCGAACGCGATCTACGCGGCGCCGGTCGACGACACCGGCACGCGGTTTCGAGCCCGCGAGTCGCGCGAGGCGTCGCGTGCGCTCGTCGGCCGCGACGTCGTTACGCTGCGCTGGGCCACCGATGCGCGCTATCTCGCGATCGAAGTCCGCGATCGCTGGGGCTCGTTGGATCCGATCCCGATCGGCAAGAAGCTCGCGGCGTCGAAGAACCACACGCGCCCCGAAGACGGCATGGGCCTGCCGCTCGCGTACGCGTGCGCGAACCAGCTCGTGCTCGGCGTCGCGCCGGCGCAGCTGACCGAATTCGTCGCGCTGCTCGACGTCCGCTACAAACCCACGGATCTCGCCCGGAACGCCTCGTTCCACGCGTTCACGACGACCAGCGCACCGTCGTAGCCCCATGCTAGGGTGCGCGCGTGCAGCCCGAAGTCCTTGCACCGTCTGATACGTTCGCGCGTCGTCACATCGGCCCATCTCCAGACGATGTGACCGCGATGCTGGCCGCGCTCGGCTACGACTCGCTCGACGCGCTCGCCAACGCGACCGTGCCGCCCGGCATCCGGCTCGGCAAGCCGCTCCAGCTCGGCGAGCCGCTGTCGGAGCACGTGCTGCTCGAAGAATTGCGCACGCTCGCCGACGAGAACCACGTGCTGCGCTCGTTCATCGGCCAGGGCTATTACGACACGATCACGCC
>DASXEF010000145.1:0-4446 GCA_036490255.1 Kofleriaceae bacterium | reverse complement strand
GACGACGACCAGATCGGCGTCGTCGAGCAGCGACACGTGGTGCTTCGCGGCGTCGAAGCCGGGCTTGACCCACGCGACGAGGATCATCTTCGGATGCAGCTTGCCGGCATCGTCGAGCCCGTTCCAGGTCATCAGATCGTCGGGATCGACGGCGAGCGCGCTCGCGACCGCCGCGACGTCGTCACCGGCGACCACGCGATAGAACACGCGCGTGCGGTTCGGCACCGTCGCGTCTTTGTCGGGCAACGCGACGATCAGCTGCTCGCCGTCTTTCGCATCGACGCCGGAGCCGAGCAGCTTGGCCTTGGCCTTGGCCTTGTTCTTCGTGCGATCGGCCTCGGAGATCCGCGGTACGACGAGCAACGTGCCGCCGTCGAGATCGGCTTCGTGCTCGACGCCGTTGAGCTTCTTGAGCTGCTGGAGCGACATGCCGAACGTGGTCGCGACGTCTTCGAGCCGCTCGCCGTGCGCGAGCACGTACGCGTCGTAGCCGTTCCAGTCCGATTGCAGATCCGCGAGCTTCTTCGCGAAGTCGGCTTTTGCGCCGACCGGCACGCGCACGGCGTAACCGACCTCGCCCGGCGGCGTGCGGCCGTTCCTGAGCTGCGGGTTGAGCCGCTTGATGTCGGCTTCGGTCGCGTTCGAGGCGCGCGCGATCACCGAGAACGACACCGATGCCGGGACGCTGACCTCTTCGTACGCTTCCGGCGCCGATTCCTTGATCGCGTCGTAGCCGAACGCGGCGCGGTTGTGACCGACGATCGCCGCGGCGATCACCTTGGGCGTGTACAAGCACGTCTCCCACGGCAGCCCGTTCTCGTACTCGCACAGCTTGTAAAAGTCGTTCGTGTTGTAACGCGCGATCGAATGCAGCACCGCGCCGTAGCCGGCATTGAACGCCGCGAGCGCGATCTGCCAATCGCCGAAGCGCTCGTGCAGATCCTGCCAGTAGTCCATCATCGCGATCGTCGAGCGCATCGGATCCTTGCGCTCGTCGACCCAGTGATCGATGCGCAGGCCGTAGATGTGCCCGTTGTCGTGCATGAACTGCCACAGCCCGAGCGCGCCGGCGTACGACGTGTCGTCGGGGTCGTACGACGACTCGATCATCGCGTCGTACAGCAAGTCTTCGGGCAAGTGCGCCGCGCGCAGGTGCGAGACGATCAGCTCGCGATAGCGGCCCTGCGCTTCGAGCCAGCTCTTCATGATCGAGCGGCCGCGCGGATCGTCTTTGTAGAACATCAAGTAGTCGACGAGCCGCTGCGACCACACGACCGGCAGGTCGGGCATCTCGAGCTTGTCGAGCCACGGCTGATCCGGCCGCAGCTCGCTCGGCCGGTGCACGCGCTTGGCAGGCGTCGGCTCGAGACGCGAGCCGGGCGCGGCGCGCTCGTCGAGCCACGGGTTCTGCCCGGGCTTCGGAAACGCCTCGAGCTCGAACGCGTGCAAGACCTCTTTCGGCTTGCCGCACGACTCGCTCGGATTGCAGCCGCGAATGCTTCGGCGCTGTTCGAGATCCTGATTCAGGACCGGTTCGGCCGCGTGAATCGGCGGGGCAGACTGCACTCCGGCGTGCACCGTGGCGTCCGTTTCGAGCGGCGCCGCCGAGCCGGCCGCCGACGGTGGATCGGCGTACGCGGTTCCCACGCTCGCCGCGAGCACGAGGGCAACCAGTCGCATGCACGCGAACATAGAGGTCGACTCACGCTTTCACCAAGTTTTCAGGGTGTTTTTCAGCGGGATGCGCAAACGGTGCTACATTCGCTGGACCAAGGAGGCTTTCATGCCCGGAATGGGCGAGCTCATCGTCATTTTGTTGATCGTTCTCGTCGTGTTCGGCGCTAACAAGCTGCCCGGCATCGGCGACGCTCTCGGTCGCTCTATCAAGAATTTCAAGAAGGCCTCGAACGTCGACGACGACGTCGATGTCAAGTCGACTGCTGCCAAGCAGGTCGCCGGCAAGTCGCCATCGCAGATCGAAAAAGGCGAGGCTGCTGACGATGACGGTGAGTGGGAAGAAGTCGTCGTCCGCCGCAAGAAGAAGGTCGAGTCGTAGTCGTTCCAACCCTTCTTCTCGAGTCACGATTCGAGAAGGAGCTGCTGCGAATTCGCGGCGATGTCGGCGAAATCAAACGTCGCCGCCGCGCTAGCTTTGCGCGTTCACGCCCGCGGTCGCGACGTCAGGTTCGCGAGCACCTCGGTCGCGTGGCGGCGCAGCTGTTCGGGCAGCGAGGCATCGCCGGCGAGCTCGGCGAGCTCCGGCGAGCGCAGCGTCGTCGCGATGCGAATCGCGTCGGCGAGCGGCGTCGACGGGTTCAGCACGAGCGCGCGCTTGACCGCGTGGCGCACCGACCACCGCGTGTGACTCGCGATCAGCGCGAGCGAATCGGGCACGGCGGGTCGTGCCGACGCCATTTTCACGACGTCTTGCTCGGTGATGTGCGGGTTGTCGAGCACGATCGCGACGACCTGCGGATGCGGATCGCGAACGAGCAGCGTGAGCTTCTCGCGGCGATGCGTGCGCGCGAGTGCTTTGCGCTCGCCCAGCGACATCGGCCGATCCGTCGGGCGCAGCGGCCGCTCCGGGCCGAGCTGCTTCTTGAGCGCCGGTGACAGCTGATTTTTCGGCGACGCGACCAAGAACAGCCGCGCGATCGCCGGCAGGCTGCGCTCGACCGCGGCCTCGTAGAGCCCCTGGCGCACCTTGTACGGCAGCGCCGGTTCGGCGATGGCGTGGGTGAGCGTCTCGAGCATCTCGACGGCGTCGGCATCGTCGACGATGTGGACGCGCGCGATGATCGATGCCAGCGCCTCGACCCACGCGACCGGCTCGCCTTCGCTCAGCGCCTCGACCAGCGAGAGGGTGCGCATGCGAACGTCTCGTATGGCCCGCATTTTTGCGATGATCCCGTCGGGGCCCACACGATCAGTGTGACACGTTGAGGCGTTGGCGCGGTGCGTGATAACGTTGGAATCACTCGGAGAAGCCATGTCGGAAACGCGGATCATCAAGCGGTACGCGAACCGCAAGCTCTACGACACGGAGCACAGCCGGTACGTCACGCTCGATCAGATCAGCGAGATGATCCGAGCGGGCGACGACGTGAAGATCGTCGACAACAAGACCAAAGAAGATCTGACGACGGTCACGCTCGCGCAGATCATCTTCGAAGAAGAGAAGAAGCAGCGCAGCTTCCTGCCGCTCGGCGCGATGCGAAACATCATCCAGAGCGGCGGCGAGTGGTTCGCCGAAGCGCAGCGCCGCGTCCAGAGCATCTTGCCCGGCAAGCGCGGCGAGCACGACCCGGCTGCGGCGCCGGTCGAAGAAGCGCCGCATGACGACTCGAACGGCCAAGTCGAGGACGAGGCCGCGGCGAAGAAGCGCAGCCTCGCGGTGCTACGCGAGTGGGTCGATCAATCCAAGCATCGGCTCGACGAGTGGCAACGCCAGGTCGACGGCAAGATCCGCGGCGCGATCGAAGGCATCCAGCACTCGATCAACCCGTGGGCCGGCGTGCAGAAAGACGTCCGGACGCTCGCGGATCGCATCGCCGAGCTCGAGTCGAAGCTCAGCGAGCTCGAGCAACATGAGAAGCAGTAGACCTACTCGAGGTCTTTGCTCATCGCTTGCGACTGGCCGCCGTTGATCGTCACGGGGAACGTGTAGCGATCGTCGCCCATGATGAACGTGATCCTGTGTTTGCCCGGCGCGAGCGAGAGCGCGTGGCCGCCGATCGGCGTGGACAGCCCGGTGTCGACGCCGTCGACCGCGATCTTCGCCGACGGCTTGCTCGTGATCGTCAAATAACCTTTGTCGCTCGCGGTCGCTGCCGGCTTCGGAGTCTCGACCTTCGTGATCGCCGGCTCGGGCTTCGGCGTCGGCTTCGTCGGCGTGATCGGCGTCGGCTTCGCGACCGTCGCGTCGTTCGTCGGCGGCAACGTCGGAGCGACCGGCGTTGGCGTGGCGGGCTTGACGTCGTTCGTCGTGACGGCCGGAACCGGCGTCGCGACGCCTGCACCGCTGCCGGCCACCGCCGAGCCTGCGTTGCTGCCCGTTGTTGTCGTCGCAGCCGGCACTGCCGGCACTGCCGATCCGGCATCGCTGCCGTTCACGGCCGCCGCCGAGCCGCTATCGCTGCCGGCTGCCGGCGGCTGCATGTCGCATTTGAGCGTCGTCGTCTTGCCGGCCTCGAGCTTGACCGGCTCCTCGCACTTCACGCCGTTCGCCGCGACGAGCGCGACGTGACGCGGACCGGCGCTGACCGGAACCTCGATGCCGTCTGCGACCCACGCGATCTCTTTGTCGTCGACGAACAGATCGGCGCGGACGCCCTTGGTCATCGACAGCTTGATCGTCGCGATCGTCGACGGCGGCGTCGCCGGCGCGTCGGTCTTGTCGAGGATCACGAACTTGACGATGAAGAAGCCGCCGAGCACGACGGCCGC
>DASXEF010000143.1:0-5998 GCA_036490255.1 Kofleriaceae bacterium | reverse complement strand
TGCCGTCGCCGCACACGAGCGGTTGGCAGATGCCGCTCGCGCACGTGCCGCTGACGCCTTCGAACGTACACGCGGCGCCGTCGACGAGCCCTTCGCACGACGCGGCCTGCGCCGGCGAGATGCACGTGTGGTTGGCGTCGTCGCACGTGTTGCCGGGCGGGCACACGCGGCCGTCGCCGCACGCGACCTCGTTCGAGCGGATGCAGCTCGCCAGCGCGCACAGGAGAACGAGGTACCTCACGCTTACTCTTTGAGCTGCGTCGACAGCTTCTTCTTCTCGTCTTCGAGCGCCTTGACGCGCGCGCGCTCGCGATCGAGCGCTTGTTGCAGCGCCGCTTGTGCCTTTTGCGCGTCGCTCGCCGAGCGCTGCGCGGCTTCGGAGGCGCGCTGTGCTTCGCGTGCGGTCGTCGCGAGCTTCTTGTTCTGCTCGAGCAACTCTTCGCGGCTCGCTGCGACTTGCGTGTTCGCGTCTTGCGCTTCCTGCGACTTCTGTTGTGCGTTGGTTTCGGCGGCCTCCCGCTGGGCCTCCGCCGCTTTGCGCTGCGCCTCGGCGGCGGCGCGCTCGCGCTCTTTCGCGCGCGCTTCGTCGAGCGATTGGCGCGCGTTCGCGGCAGCTCGATTCGCTTCGTCGCGCGCGTGCTGGATCGACGCGCGCGACGCGATCGCACCCGCGAGCCCGGCCGCGAGCAGCATGAAGCCGGCGAGCACGATCGCGAGCCGGAGCCGATGACCGCGCCGCGCGAGCGCGAACGCCGCGGCGACGAACGCCTGCTCGCGCTCCGGCAGTGCATGGCGGTGATGCGTGAGGTAGCGGCGCGCATCGTCGAGAGCGTCGCCGCGCCAGAGCAAGCCGGCCGGACGCTGCTTCGCGTGCCACTGCTTCGCGGCCGCGGAGACCTGCGCCAAGAACGCGCTGTCTTCCTGATCTTCGTCGAGCCAGCGCTTCAGCATCGGCCAGCGCTCGATCAGCGATTCGTGCACGAGCTCGACCGAGCCACCGCCGCCGCGCGTCTGCACGACGAGCAAGCGCGCCGCGACGAGCTGATCGATCACGCGCTGGACGTCGCCGCCGAGCGCGAGCAGATCGGCGAGCTCGACGATCGCGCGCGTGCGTTCCGGCGTGACGAGCGCGCGAAAGATCTGCTGCGTCAATTTTTGCGCCGACGCGTTCATCCGCGCGACGACGTCGTCGGCGTGCGTCGCGAGCGCGCCGCTGATCCCGCCGATCGCGGCGTAGCTCGACGTGGTGACGAGCCGGCGATCGCGATCGCGCGCGTCCCACAGCAGGCTCGCCGCGAACTGCAGCAGCGGCAACGCGCCCGGCGTGCCGGCGAGCGACGCGAGCATGTCGTCGATCATCGCGTCGGTCTCGAAGCGATAGCCGACGAGCTCGATCGGCTGCACGAGCGCTTCGCGCAAGCCGGCGGCATCGGGCGTCGCCAGGAATACGAGCCCGCGCGACAGATCGTCGGCGAACGTCGCGTCTTCGCCGACGCGATCGAGAAAATCCGAACGCATCGACACGATCACGCGCAACGGCGCCGCGACGTCGTCGGCGATCGCGGTGAGCGCGGCGGTGAACGCGCGGCGCACGTCGACATCGGGTACGAGCGTGTAGAGCTCTTCGAGCTGATCGACGAATAGGACGTAGTGCGAATTCGTCTCGCGCGCACGCGTGCGTAGCAGCTCGCCGAGATAGCCCGGCTCGCGCTTCAGCCGCGAGACAACGTCCTCGGGCTCGCCGCCGCGCGCGGTCAACCGCAACATCACGCTCGCGAGCGACGCGAGTGGATTGCGTCCGGGCCGCACCGTGAAGATCTCCCAGCGCTCGCCCGAGGCTTTGAGCGCGGGCCCGATGCCGGCGCGTACGAACGATGACTTGCCGGCGCCCGACGGACCGACGACGCCGATCAGCGGCAGCTCGCGCACGCGCGAGACCACGCGCGCGACCTCGCGATCGCGGCCGAAAAACCGATCGGCATCGCTCTCTTGAAACGCGGTCAGGCCGGGATACGGGCTCTCGCCGTCGGCGAGAGCCCGACCGGCGCGGTTCGGCACGAGGAGCTCGAGTGCGCGCGACAACGCTTCGCTCGTCGGTCGATCCGCTTTGCGTTTCGCGAGGCAGCCGTCGACGAGCCGCGCGAGCTCTTCGGGCACGTCGGGCGCGACCTCGCGCAGCGCGCGCATCGGCTGCGGCGACGTCGCATTCGCGACCAAGTTCTCGAACGTCGCCGGCTCGATCGGATGACGCCCCGACAGCATCTCGAACATGATGATGCCGGCCGACCACACGTCGGAGCGCTCGTCGACTTCGTCGGCGCCCATCTGCTCGGGCGACATGTACGCGAGCGTGCCGATCAAGCCGGCTTCGGGCCGCGTGTCGCGCGCGACCGAGCCGTCGCGCAGCGCCTTCGCGATGCCGAAGTCGAGCACCTTGACCTGCCCTGCCGTCGTGACGAACACGTTCTCGGGCTTGAGATCGCGATGCACGACGCCGAGCTCGTGCGCTCGCGACAACGCGCGCACGATCGGCACGAGCAGCTCGACGGTCCGCATCGGCGGCACGCGCGTGCCCAGATCGATCAGGTCGCGCAGCGTCTTGCCCTCGAGAAACTCGAGGACCATGTACGGGATGCCGTGAAAGTCATCGACCTCGTGGATGATGACGATGTTGTCGTGCGTGCATTGCGCGGTCGCCTGCGCCTCGATCAAGAAGCGCTCGGCCAGATCGCGCGACGCCTCGGGCACGAACTTGATCGCGACGCGCCGGCCGAGCTTCGTATCGCGCGCGGCGAACACGACGCCCATGCCGCCGCGGCCGAGCTCGCGGATCAGCTCGTACTGGTGCACGCGCGCGCCGGGCTCAAGCGCGACATCGCCGCCCGACGACGGCACCGTGATCGCCGTCTGCATCACGGGCGCCGGCGTCCGGACCGGTGCCGGCGTGCCGTAGCGCGTCTGCGCTAAGCGACCTGAGTCCACACCCACAGCTTCAGCGTAACACGCGTCGACGCCGCGCAAGCCCGAGCGCGACCACGACCGCCGCGAACCAACCGTTGCGCCCGTCGGTCGCACAGCCACCGTGCGACGGCGGCGGCGATGTGATCGTTCCGGCGTCGGCGGAGGTCTCGCCGTTACCTGCCGCATCGACCGGCTCGCTAGGCCCGACGCCGGCATCGGCCGGAATCGCCGAGACCGGCCGGATCTGGATGCCGTTGAGCGCGGCGCTCGGCATGCTCGTCGCGAGCCCCGAGTGCGCGGGCAACGCCGCGTTCGAGCCGAGCTCGACGACGTAACGCGCATACGTGACGCCTTCGGCATGCGCGCCGGTCCACGCGCCACCGACGTCGATCGTCGACGGTGCCTCGTCTTGCCGCGTGCGCGACTTCACGCTCGGTTGATCCGGCGACCACGCGTAGATCAGCACTTCGTAGCTGCCGGCGGCGAAGCCGTTGAACGACAGGCACGTCTCGGCGCCGGTCGTGACCAAGCCGTTGTCGAGCAGCGCCGCGTCGTCGCCGGTCACCGACGGATCGGCCGCGCTCGCGATCAACGTCGTGGTCGGCGTTTGCGAGACCGAGACACCGCTCGGTTTGCCGTCGAGCCCGACCAGATCGAACGATTGGCCCGCGATGCCGGTCACGCGATTCCACGTCCCGGCTGCACCTGCGGCCGCGTAGTCCGCCGACGGTGGCGCGACATCCGAGCCGAACGCGATGTTGACCGACTGCGCCGCTGCCGGTGCCGCGATCGCGAGCGATACGACGACGAGGAGCGTGCGCATCCGGCGATCATACCGCGGCGAATAGCGTCTTACGCCAGTGCGTTGATGCGAGAGTGACATCATGAACCGGCTCGGGTTGATCGTGTGTGTGGTTGGGCTCGCGTGTGGGGGCGATGCGACGCCGCCGACAAAACCGGCGAGCGATCAGCCGATTGGGCCCGTTGCCGTGGCGGCGAGCCACGCGGCGCCGACGTGTCCGTTTCCGGCGCTCGGCAGCGGCTCGGCCGACGACGCGCCGGTCGATGGCACGAACGGTGAAGATCGGCTGGCGAAGCCGACGAACGGCGATCGCTGCCAGATCGCGGATAGCAACCTCGATCGCGTCGAGCAGGCGATCGCGAAGCTGCCGAACACCAGCGCACCCGCCGCGAGCAAGCCGTGGGATCACCACGCGACGCCGCAGTTCGACGCGCTCGTCGACGCGCGGTTTCGGCTCTCGACCGACGAGCGAGCGCGGCTCGCGCAGAACGGCTTCGTCGTGCCCGCACGGCTCGAGCTCGGCACGTACGCGCGCGCGTTTCACGAGCTCTATCAATCGCAGCTGCCGGTCTACGTGTCGGTCGATGCGGTGCTCGACGCGATCTACGCCGGCAACGATTCGCTGATCGCCGATGTCGAGGACAAGCAGCTCGCGCCGGCGCTCGTGCAGATGCTCGACGCATTCGCGTGCGCGTTGCCCGCGGCGGCCGCGAGCTATCCGAAAGCGACCGTGCGCGATCTCGATGTCTATGTCGCCGTCGCGCGCGCGCTCGTGCGCGGCGATGCGCCCGCGAGCATGTTCGGCGATGCGAGCGTCGAGGCCGAAGCGGCCGCGCTCGTCAAGCGCGCCGTCGCGGCGCAAGAGCTGGCGCGCACGCCGCTGTTCGGCCGCGAGCGGATGATCGACTTCACCGCGTACACGCCGCGCAGTCACTACGCCGCGACCGAAGCGCGCCAGCGCTACTTCCGCGCGAGCATGTGGCTGTCGCGGCTCGAGCTCAACCTGGTCTCGCGCTCGAGCCGGAGCTCGCAGCCCGGCGACACGCCGGATCCGAGCGAAACGCCGCGCGAAGCCATCGATGCGCTCGCGCTCGCCGATCTCGTCGGCCGCGCGAAGCAAGACGCGACGCTCGCCAAGCTCGATCGCGCGTGGGCGCTGTTCGCCGGCCGCCGCGAAGACATCTCGATCGCACAGCTCGCACAGCTGCGCACGCAGGCGAACATCGCGTCGCTCACCGATCCCGACGCGGCGACGAAGCTGCGCACCGCGATCGGCGACAAGTTCCAGCGCACCGCGCGCTTGCACTACATGCCCGAAGGCAGCAAGACGCTGCCGGCGATCGCGACGCTGCTCGGCCCGCGCGTCGTGCCCGACGCCGCCGCGACGCGCCCGCTCGTGCAAGGCGAAGTTCCCGGCCGCGAGAACCTCGGCGCCGCCGACCTCGCGTACGCGCTCGGCCACGATCACGCGCGCGACTACCTCGCCGACGAGCGCGCGAAGTATCCGTCGCTCGATCATCAGCTCGACGTCGCGCGCGGCATCGTCCAGCACGCGCCGCGCGGCAGCGACGACATGTACAGCGCGTGGCTCGACGCGATCGTCGATCTCGCGAAGCCGCCCGAAGGCGCGCGGCCATCGTTCACGGCGACGCCGGCATACGCCGATCTGCGCATCAACAGCGCGCTGGCCGCGTTCGGCCAGCTCAAGCACAACTTCGTGCTCGTCGCCGGCGAGTCGTACTTCGAAGGCGGCTGCGAGATTCCCGACGGCTACGTCGAGCCCGCGCCGGCGACCTACGATGCGTTGCTCGACTACGCGAAGCGCGGCGAGCGCGCGATGCTCGAGCTCGATGCCGACGGCAGCCTCGGCGCGCGCGCGTACTTCCAGCGCATCGCCAAGATCCTCGGCGTGCTGCGCACGATCCAGACCGACGAGCTCGCCGATCGACCGCTCACCGCCGACGAGCGCTCGTTCCTGTCGATGATCTCGGAGATGCAGCCCGGCACGACCGGCAACCCGCCGTCGTACACCGGCTGGTGGTTCGACATGTTCCGCAACCGCGAGCTCGACGGGCTCGCGGCGCCCGATTTCATCGCGAGCTACTTCACCGGCGGCCAGATCGCGTACCTCGGCGCGACGTCGCCGAGGCTCGGCATCTTCGTCGTCGATACCGGCGGCGCGCCGCGGCTCGCGGTCGGCCCGGTCGCCCGCGCGTACGAGTATCACGGCGAAGT
>DASXEF010000111.1:0-5440 GCA_036490255.1 Kofleriaceae bacterium | reverse complement strand
TAATCGGCCTCGTTCGGGGCGCGCGCGATCACCGTCTTGAGCAAGCCGATCGCCTGCGCCCATTGTGCTTTGGCGAGGCAGTCCTCGGCCATGCGGAACGTGAGCTCGGTATCGATCGACGGCGCCACCTGGACGAGCTCGCCGCCTGCGAGCTCGCGGTCGTACGCGGCGCGCTTGCGCGGATCCGACAGGATCGCCAGCGATGCAGCGTAGGCTTTGCGCACCTCGCCGGCGCGCGGCTCGTCGGAGCCGGCGACCATGCGCTCGAACAGCGCGAGCTTGATGCCATGCGCCACGTCGATGTCGTCGGCGTTCGCGTCGCGATCGACGAGCAGCACGGCGTAGTGATCGGCGCCCTGCACACGCGCATGCTCGGCGACGATCGCCTGGCGCGCCTGGCTCGCATGATCGCGATCGGTGTTGACCTTGACGAGCTCCGCCGTCGAGACCACGCCGGAGTCTTCCGCCGACAGCTCGAGAAACTCGAGCGGCGAGCTCCCCGATGTGGTCTTTTGCTCGACCGCCGCTTCGTCGTCGAACAGGAGCTCGTAGAGCCCACTGTCCTCGGTCGCGACGAGCGACTCGTCGGGCTCGGCCGGGGCGGCGTGCAGCGTACCGAGACCGAGCGCGATGCCCTTCGTCACGATCGCGTCGCACAGCAGCAGCGAATCGACGATCGTGCGCGCTTGAACGCGATCGCCGTGCGCGCGTTCGATCTCGCCGATCGGCGCGCCCGCCGACATCGCCGCGAACGGTCGTTCGCCGAGCATCTTGCGGAGCTCGTGGCGCAGCTTGCGGCCGCGCTCGGTCAGCTCGAAGCTCATGCCGTCGAGCCGCGACAGCCGCGACAGGTCGAGTGCGCCGGTCTCGCGCAAGCCACCGAAGACGACGTCGAGCATGCGCAGCTGCATGCCCTCGACCGCCTGCGCGCCCTCGTCGAATCGCCACGCACCCTGCGGCCAGCGCAGTGCCTGCACCAGCTTGTGTCGCGCTTGTCGGCCGAGGTGGTCGATCAATTGTTCGACGGTAAGGATCTGCAGTGCGACGAGCGCTTCGCCGAGCTTGCCGCCGACGGCCGCCGCGCGCGCGATCGCCTGGGAGTGCTGGTCCTCGGTGATCGTGCCGCTCGAGACCAAAAAGTGGCCGAGGGTCTCGTCGCGCGGCGTCGATGCGGTCGAGACCGGATTGCCGTTCACGAGCTCGACCGATTTCGAGATGCGGCCGCGCCGCAGCACGAGCTTGCCGGTCGCGAGATCCTCGTGCAGATCGAGCAGGACCGCTGGCAACGGCCGCATCGCGAGCTCACCCGAGCGCGACTGCATGGACCGCCGCATAGTAACGCGAGTCAGGCGACGTGACAGGCCGCGCACGAGCCGTTGTCGAGCACCCGCAACTTCGGCACGTCCGTGAAACAAGCCGGCGGCTTGTCCTTGACCGGGCAGCGTGGGTGAAACGCGCAGCCGGCCGGGGGCGAGCTCGGGCTGGGCACGTCGCCGGTGAGCACGATGCGCTCCCGCTTGCTGCTCGTCAGGCTCGGCACCGCCGAGAGCAGCGCACGCGTATACGGATGTCGCGGCTGGGCATACAGCGCGCTCGTCTCGGCCAGCTCGACGATGCGCCCCAAATACATCACCGCAACGCGATCGCAGATGTGCTCGACCACGCGGAGGTCGTGCGAGATGAACAAATAGGTCAACGACTCGGCTTCCTGCAGCTCGCCGAGCAGCTTCACGATCTGCGCTTGGATCGACACATCGAGCGCGCTGATCGGCTCGTCGCAGACGATGAATTGCGGCCCGACCGCGAGCGCACGCGCGATGCCGACGCGCTGGCGCTGGCCGCCGGAGAGCTCGTGCGGAAACCGCGCCGCGAGCTCGGCGCGCAAGCCGACTTTCGCGAGCAACGCGGGAACGCGTCCGCGATCGAGGCCGTGGATGATCAGCGGCTCCGCGACGGCGTCGCCGATCGTCATCCGTGGATCGAACGACCCGAACGGGTCTTGAAAGATCATCTGCATCTGCCGGCGCAACGGCCGCAGGTCTCGTCGCGACAGCGCGGTGATGTTTACACCGTTCACTTCGATCGTCCCGCCCGACGGCTCGACCAGCCGCAGCAACGTTCGCCCGAGCGTCGACTTGCCGCAGCCCGATTCGCCGACGAGCCCGAGGGTCTCGCCCCGCGCGATGTCGAGGTCGACCTCGGTGACGGCGCGGACATCGCCGTAGCGCGTCGATAGGTTGGTCGCGCGGATCATGACGGCTCGACGGGAAAATGGCAGCGCACGCGCGATTCGCCGAGCTGCACGAGCGCGGGCTCTTCGATGCGGCACTTATCCTGCGCGGCCGGACAGCGCTCGGCGAACGTGCAGCCGGCCGGCAACACCGTCGGCACGCTGCCCGGAATCTCGCGCAGCTCCGTCATCGCGCGCAGCAAACCGGCCGTGTAGTGGTGGCGCGGCGATGTGAACAGTGTACGCATCGGCGCCTGCTCGACGACGCGCCCGGCGTACATCACGATCACGTCGTCGCAGGTCTCGGCGACCACACCGAGGTCGTGCGTGATCAGCAGCAGCGCCATGCCGAGCTCGCGCTGCAGCGAGCGCAGCAGGTCCAAGATCTGCGCCTGGATCGTGACGTCGAGTGCGGTCGTCGGCTCGTCCGCGATCAACAGATCCGGCTTGCACGCGAGCGCCATCGCGATCATCACGCGCTGTCGCATGCCGCCCGAGAGCTGGTGCGGATATGCGCGTGCCCGCTCGCGCGGCGCGGGAATGCCGACGAGCTCGAGCATCGCGATCGCGGCGGCGTTCGCAGCGTCACGCGACGCGTTCTGATGCAACCGCACCGCCTCGGCGATCTGCGCGCCGACGGTGAACACCGGATTGAGCGACGTCATCGGCTCTTGAAAGATCATCGCGACGCGATCGCCGCGCAGCGCGCGCAGCTCGGCGGCTGTCATCGCGAGCACGTCGCGGCCTGCGACCGTGAGCCGCTTCGCATGCACGCGGCCCGGCGGCGCGACGAGCCGCATGATCGACAGCGCGAGCGTCGACTTGCCGGAACCCGATTCGCCGACGATGCCGAGCGTCGCGCGCGGCGCGAGCGCGAGCGATACGCCGTCGACCGCGCGGACGTCGCCGAACTCCGTGACGAGATCGTCGATCTCGAGCAGCGCGGTCACTGCCGAGGAGAATAGCGCTTGAGCCGCAGCGACGACAGCAGCACGGAGACGCTCGATAGCGACATCGCCGCGCTGGCGAGCATCGGCGACGCGAACCCGAACGCGGCGATCGGGATGCACACGGCGTTGTACGCGAACGCCGCGACGAGGTTGCGGCGGATCACGCGCAGCGTCGCGCGGGCGAGGCCGAACGCGACCGGCACGGCCGCGATGCCACCGCGCAACAGCGTCACGTCGGCGGCCGCGGCCGCGATGTCGGTGCCCGTGCCGAGCGCGATGCCGAGATCGGCCGCGGCGAGCGCGGGCGCATCGTTGATGCCGTCGCCGATCATCGCCACGCGAGCACGCGCTCGCTCGGCGCTGACGATCGCGGCTTTGCCCGTCGGCTTCACACCGGCGTGAATCCGCGTGATGCCGACCGCGTCGGCGATCCAGTGCGCCGCCGCGTCGCGATCGCCGGTGATCATCACGGGCTCGACGCCGAGCGCGCGCAACGCATCGATCGCGGACTTCGCCGCAGGCGACGGTGGATCGGCGACCGCCAGCACGCCGGCGTCGCGGCCGTCGATCGTGATCGAAGAGGTCGTCGCGTAGCCGGCGCCGACCGCAGTCGCGGCGATCACGACCATGCGATCGCCGACGCGCGCCGCGATGCCGACGCCTGGCGTCGCGACGACGTCCGTCGGCCGGACGAGCGCGAGCCCGCGCGCCTTTGCAGCGTCGACGATCGCTCGCGCGATCGGGTGCTCGCTGACCTGCTCGACCGAGGCCGCGAGCGCGAGCACGTCGTCGGCAACATCGCCGACGAGCGCCGGCGTTCCGGCGGTCAACGTACCGGTCTTGTCGAGGCACGCGACGGTGATCGCGCTCGCGCGTTCGAGCGCATCGCCGCCGCGATAGAGCACGCCGAGCTCGGCTGCGCGCGACGTGCCGACCGCGACGGCAGCCGGCGTCGCGAGCCCGAGCGCGCACGGGCACGCGATCACGAGCACCGCGACCGCGCGCGTGATCGCCGCATCGGCGTGACCTGCGACGACGCAGCCGATCGCGGTTGCCGCGGCGATCGCGAGCACCGCCGGCACGAACCACGCCGACACGCGATCTGCGAGCCGCGCGATCGGCGCCTTGTTGCCCTGCGCGTCTTCGACTGCACGCGCGATCCGTGCGAGCGATGTTTGCGCGCCGGCGCGTGCGACTCGCACGACGAGCGCGCCGTTGTGATTGAGCGTGCCCGCATACACCGGCGCGCCTTCGGTCTTGTCGACGGGCAACGACTCGCCGGTGAGCAACGACTCGTCGAGCGCCGATGCGCCCTCGACGATCGTGCCGTCGGCGGCGAGCCGCTCGCCCGGTCGCACGGCGAGTCGATCGCCTGCGGCGAGCTCGGAGGCAGCGACGTCGCGTTCATGGCCAGCATCGTCGAGCACGTGTGCGCGCGCTGGCGCGAGTGCGAGCAGCCCGCGCACCGCGTCGGCGACGCGCATTCGCGCGCGCGACTCGAGCAGCTTGCCGATCATCACGAAGCCGATGATCGCGGCGGCGGCGTCGAAGTAGAGCGCCGGCTCGCCGCGCACGACGCCGATCGTCGACGCGAGCCACGCCGTACCCGCGCCGAGCGCGATCAACGTGTTCATATCGGGCGAGCCATGGCGCACCGCGAGCGCGCCGGTGCGAAAGAAGCGGCGGCCGGCGCCGAGCACGACGATCGTGCCGAGCACGAGCTGCGCGATCGGGCTGACGCCGAGCATCGCGAGTGACACCGTCGGCACGGCAAGCACGATCGCGATCATCGCATCGCGACGCAGCGCGCGCGCATCGTCGCGTTCCGCTCGTTGCGCGGCCTCGTCGCGCACCGACGGCGGCGTCTCGGGATCGAGCACGTCGGCGGGGACTTCGTAGCCGGCGCTGCGGATCGCGTCGACGGCCGCCGCGAGTCGCGCCGGATCGACGACGAGCCGCGCGCGAGAGAGCGGCAAGTTGACGTCGGCACTCGTGACGCCGGGTACCGCCGCGATCGCACGCTCGACGCGGCGTACGCATGCCGCGCACGTCATGCCGAGCACCGGCAGATCGATCGATCTGTTTGCCGCCGTCGGGCTGTCGATTGTCGTTTCGCTCACGAGTGGTACCGTCGCGTGGTGATCACCACCTTGAGCATTGGCGGGATGTCCTGCAACAACTGCGTGCGCCATGTCGGCGACGCGTTGAAAGCAGTGCCTGGCGTCAGCGCGGTCGAGGTCAGCCTGCCCGACCAGCGAGC
>DASXEF010000080.1:0-2894 GCA_036490255.1 Kofleriaceae bacterium | reverse complement strand
CGAGCGCGCGGCGCTGGCGTTCGGCGCGCGACGTCAACGCGTCGGCGTGCACGATCTGCGAGCGATCGAGCAGCGGTACGAACTCGGGCAACGTCTCACTCGACGGCAGGCACACGACGCCGTAGAGAAACGCCTGCTGCTTGAGCGCGGTGACGAGCTCGGGCTCGATGTGGCACTGGCCGTGCGTGATGACGTACATCACGACGCGCCGCTTTTGCTCGCGACGCAGCCGCGTGACCTCGACGAGCAGCTGGCGAAACACTTTGCCGTAGTTGCGGCCGCGCTCGCTGCGAAACGACAGCAAGTACGGCACCGGCACCTGGCCCGAGCGCGCGATCTTGATCGTCTCGTGCAGGCGCGAGTCGAAGAACCGCACCCAGATCTCGTCGCCTTCGAGCGTGAGCTTCTTGATCAGCGCGAGTGCGAGGCCGCGCGCGAACACCTGGCGCTGGCCGCGCATCGATGCCGAGCAATCGATCAGCAGATATTGCAAGCGCCGCTCGTCCTCGCGTTGCTTGTCGCGGCCGTAGTAGAGCAGCTCGTTGTCGACGACCTTCTGCTCGAAGATCTCGCGGTCGTACGCGAGCTCGGAGAGCACGAGCGAATCGATGTTGCCCTTGCGCTCGATCGACGCGTAACCGTCGACGGCAAACGTCTGCGAGCCGGTCGATCGCCGCGTCTCGAGCACGCTCGGCAAGAGATCGAGCGAGAAGTTCGCGACGTCGTTCGCCTCGGGCGAGCCCAGCGCGGCGAACAGATCGACAAGATCGATCGCACCGCCGAGCGCTTCGCTGCCCGATGCCGAATCTTCCTTGAACAAGCCGAGCAAGCGCACCGTATCGAGATCGATCAGCTCGACCTGCGTGTAGACGTGGTTGGTCTGCGAGACCAAGTGCTCGACGAATTGCCACATCGTGCGCGGATCGAAGTCGCGAAAATGATCGGCGTAGTCGATGTCGTTGAGGATGCCGAGATCGAGCGGCAGCGCCTCGACGCCGGCCGCCTTCGTACGATCGCGCCAGCGGTTGTACGTGTCGCCGAGGATGCGCGACAGCAGCACCGCGACCATCTCGTCGCGCAAGCGCAGACCGGCGAGCCGCTCGGTGACCTCGGACTGCGCGATGTTGTCGAGCAACTTGCGATACTGCTCGAGCTGCGGCCGCACGTTGGTCGGCAGCTGCAGCCGCGCGAGCTGGCTCTCTCGCGCGCGCAGCGTGTAGCCGCCGGCGCCGCGCGACAGCGACAGCATCACGCCGATGTCGTGGACCACGAACAGGGGCAGGTTGACGCCCATCCGCGAGAGCGAATTGGCCCACGCCGCCGCCCGCACGAGCGCCATCGGCGTGTCGGTTTGCACGTGTGACAGCGCCATCGTGGCGACCTGCCGCGCGAGAAAGCTGCGTCGACGCTCGACGGGAATCGGCACGGAACAAAGCTAGCACGCGCGCCTGCGACTAAGGCAGGATGCGCCCGTGCGGAAAGCTGTCGTCGTCGTCGCGTTCGCCGCGTGCGCGCGCGGACCGAGCGGCCCGACGCAAAGCGTGGTCGCGATCGCCGGCGACGTCGAGCCCGAAGCCGGCGCGACGATCTTGTCGCATCGCGCCGACGGCACGATCCTGGACGATCAGGTAGCCGATGCGACCGGGACCGCGGCCGTGCAAACCGAGCCCGGCGCATACATCACCGCGGTGTTTCCTGCGCTGATCGCACCGCTGCCCACGACGCTCTCGCTCGTCACCGCACCATCGCCGAACGACGCCAGCGACTTCGTGCTGCACGGCCCGCCGCATCAGCTCGTGCCGATCGTCGTCGCCGGGCTCACCGTGATGGGCCCACCGCTGCCCGGCGCGCTCGACTACACGGTCGATCTCGGCTGCAACACGCAGACGTCGACCACGCTGCCCGCGATCGTCGACGTGATCGCCGCGTGCGAAGGTACCGATACGAACCTCGACATCTTGGTGCGCGGCTACGACGGCACCGGCGCACTGCTCGGCTACGCCGCGTCGCGCGAGCCGATCGGCATGGATCAAAGCGGCAACGCGATCGCCGAGCTCGATGTCGACACGTGGCAGACGACCGGCTCGGACGTCGCGGTCACGCAAACCGGCGTCACCGCCGACGTCGCGCTCACGCTGATCTCCGACACGCTCGCGTTCGACACGCCCGCGATCGCGAACGGCGAGGCGTCGGTATGGAACGGCCTCGTGGTCGATTCGTCGATCGCCAGCGCGACCCTCGATACACAAACGGCAACGCAGTACGCGCCCGGCACCCCGAGCGCGATCGCGTTCTCGACCGACGACTTCATGGGCGCGATCGCAGCGCCCACGCTGGCGCTCGACGTCACGCTCGACGTCGCGTGGCCTGCGATCACGGTGACGGGCCCCGACGCGCTCGATCTGCACCTCAGCTGGACCGTCGACGGCCAGGCGATCACGACGATCGTGTGGGACGCGGTGCTGCCGCCCGACACGAACGAGATCGCGTTCCCGCAGCTCGATCCGACGACGCAGATGGCGATCGCACTGCCGATCGATCCGAGCGCGATCGCAGGTCAGCTCACCGCGCTCGATAGCTCCGACCTCACCGACTTCGGCGATCTGCAAGCGGCGGGCATCTACGCGAATTCGACGATCGTCCCGACGCCGACGACCGGCGAGATCCGCGCGAGCACCGCCGCGATCGGTGAGTAATTGCAGAGCCCGGTTTGTTCTGGCGTCGGCGTGAGCGCGAAGCTGAACGTGTTGTCTTGGTTCGTACCGGTCTCGGCGTAGCCAACGTCGCGTCGATCAGTGCTACGCGGCGGCGTCGCTGTTCCAGGTGTCGCGCACGTAGAGCCACTTGCCGTTCCGCTTGCGCGCGACGGCGACGAATAACGTGACGCGCATCGA
>DASXEF010000765.1:0-1807 GCA_036490255.1 Kofleriaceae bacterium | reverse complement strand
TTCACGTTCGAATCGCTGTTCGGTCGCTTCAACGCCGAGCTCGCGAACGACCTCGGCAACCTCGTCAACCGCTCGCTGACGTTGCTCGCCAAGTACGCCGCGCAGATCGCGCCGCTCTACACGGGAGCGATCGCCGGGTTACCGCTCCACGCGACGTTCGAGACCGCCGCCGCGACCGCGATCGACGCCACGAGCCAAGCGTTCGAGGCGTTCGCGCCGTCGCGCGCGCTCGAGGCGATCTGGAAGCTCGTGCGCGAGGGCAACGGCTACGTCGACAAGACCGCGCCGTGGCAGCTCGCCAAAGATCCGAGCAAGCAGGCCGAGCTCGCGCACACGCTGCACATGCTCGCGTCCGTGATCGGCGTGATCGGCGGCCTCCTGATCCCGGTGTTGCCGACGACGGGCCGCACGCTCCGCGCGTGGGTCGGCATCGGCGCGGCCGACCGCAACGCGTGGCCGCTCGCGAACGATCTGGTGAAGCTCGTCGACGCGCGCCAACTCATCGACAAGCCGACGCCGTTGTTCCCGCGGCTCGACGACAAGCTACAGACCCAGATCTTCGACGCGATGGTGCCGCCCGCGGCGGTCGAGGCGGCGCCGGTCGCGGCTTCAACCCCGACGATCGAATTCGCCGAGTTTCAGAAGCTCGACCTGCGCGTCGGCAAGGTGCTGTCGGCCGTCGCCGTGCCGAAGAAAGACAAGCTGCTCCACCTGCAGGTCGACCTCGGCGAAGCCAAGCCGCGGTCGATCGTCGCGGGCATCGCTCAGGCGTTCGCCGTCGACACGCTCGTCGGCAAGCAGGTCATCGTCGTGGCCAACCTGGCGCCGCGCAAGATGGCCGGGCTCGTCTCGGAGGGCATGATCCTCGCGGCCGGCGGCGAGCAGATCCTCGGACTTTCCGCGATCGATCGCGACGTGCCGCCCGGAACGCCTGTAAAATAGCCCGACATGCCGGATCGCCGTGCCCAACGCTTGGTCGTCAACGCGCCGTGCGTGATCGAATCGATCGGCCAGGCGGCGATGCAGCTGCACCCGAACCTGGCGCGCGTGTTCCGCCGCGTCGATGCCGACAAGAGCTCGGTCGGCACGAAGTTCCCGGCGATGATCCGCGACCTGTCGACGAACGGCGCGTTCGTCTCGGGCGCGCCGTTGCCGCTGCTGTCGCGCGTCGCGATCAAGTTCGAGCTGCGCGGCGTCGGCACCGTCGACGCGATCGGTTGGGTCCTGTGGCAGCGCATGGACGACTGCGACGTGCCCGGCGCCGAGCGCGTCAGCTCGCTGCCGAAAGGCTTCGGCGTGCTGTTCGAGGCGATTCCGATGGAGACGCGCGCGGCGATCGCGGCGCTGGTGTCGCGCACCGTGCCAGCCGGCAGCTGAGCGCGCGCGGAATGCCGAGGCGTCTGTGATCGGTTGCGCAACGTGACGAGCTTTCGCTTCCGGCCACGGTTTCGCGCGCTCGCGCTGTCGTCGGTCGGCGTCGGCGGCGTGCTCGGCGTCGTGTCGATCGCCGTACTCGGCGGCGCGCTATTGCCGCTCGCGACCGGCGCGATCGGCGTCGTGCTCGGCACCGGCTACTTGCTGTCGCCGTCGTGGAAGCTACGCGTCGTCGTCGACGATGACGCGCTCGAAGTCCCCGGCAAGTTTCGCCTCGCGTGGGCCGACGTCGTGCGCGTCGTCAGCTCGCCGTCGACGCACACCTGCTTCGTCGACGGCGGCGTGCCCGCGAAGAGCTTGCTCGTGCCCGGCGACGGTGCACCGGCGCCGTACGACATCGCCGACAAAGCCGCGCTGTGCGAGGCCATCCTGG
>DASXEF010000749.1:0-2524 GCA_036490255.1 Kofleriaceae bacterium | reverse complement strand
GGCGCGCAAGAAGATCCGGATCACGTACCAGAACATCAGCGCGACCGACGAGAACAGCGCGAGCGATGCCGCGACGTATTGCTGCGGATCGTAATGCTCGAGCACTTGCGACGTCTGATACAGGATGTATCCGGCCGCGAGCAGCACCATGCCGATCGAGAATGCCAGTCCAAGATTGAAACCGAATCCGATCGACATGCCGATCAAGACGAGTGCAGCGCCGCTCGCCATCATCAGTCCACTGCGCAAGAACGAGAAGTCTTTGCGCGTGATGAACACCGACAGCGTGAGCGCGGTGAACACGCCGAGCGTGACGTACGCCGAGTCGCGGATGATGTTCGGATCGTGACCGCCGCGGGCGAGGATCGCGTGGGTTTTCGCCGCGACGATCGCGAGCAGCGGCACGAAGATCACCGCTTCTGCGACGGTGTAGAGCGCGAGCCCCATGTACTGCACCGCGCGCGAGGTCGTGTGCGTGGCCCAATAGTCGGCGAGCCAGCTGATGGCCATGAACGCGAGCAACACCACGCCCCAGTTCCACCGCGCACCCAATGCGAACTTCACGAACGGTGCCGAGACCTTCGCGACCAGCGTCGCGTTGGTCATCAACAAATCTTCGAGGCCTGCAAACGCGAGAATCGCAAACAGCAGATGCAAGTACGTCAGTCGAATGAAGCGGACGCGATTCGACACACCAAACGTCGCATCGACTCGTTCGCGAAACGCTGCATCAGACATACAGCCACACGATGTAGAGCACGCCCATCGCGATCGCGAACAAGCCGAGCTTGCCCTGATAGCCGGCGAGCTTCTGGCGGATCTGCTGGCCGCGACGCTCGGCTGCCGGGTTCTTGCCGAGCGCGTACTTCGTGATGAGGCCGAAGCCGAGCAAGAAGCCGACGAACAAGTCGGCGACGGCCTGCCCCGCCCAGAACGTCCAGCGCAACGGCATGTGCGCGATCAAGTTGATGTGCGTGAGCACGTCGATCGTCTCCCACACGCCCCAGAAGAACATCACGATGCCGATCCAGCCTTGATACGGCGTGAGCTTGTCGATCAGATCCTTGGCGTTCGGCTTCTTGGCGATGATGAGGCTCGAGGCGGCGAGAATGCCGCCGCAGATGGCGATGAGTCCTGCGAACATGTGGTTGCTCCTGTAGGTCGGGGTTGAACGGCGGACCCTTAGAGCAACCGCTGCGCCACGCGTAACACTTGAATTTTCCTGCCGTCGCGCAGATGCTGACTACGCAAGAACTTGCGCGATCGAGCCAAGATGCGATGACGAAGCAGGCCGACACCACCACGTTGCGCGGCGAGACGACCGCGCAACACGCGCGGACAACGCTCGTGCTTTACCACCGCGACGGCGCGGAGGTCGTGCATATGACGCGCGCGCGGCCGGTCGTGGTCGGTCGCACGTCGCCGGCCGACGTCGTGATCGCGGATCGCGGGTTGTCGCGCCAGCACGCGCGCTTCATCTGGAACGACGACGACATCACGGTCGAAGATCTCGGCAGCACGAACGGCACCAAGAAGAACGGCGAGCGCGTCGACCGCGCGACGATCGCACCGGGCGACGAGGTCGCGATGGGACCGGTGTTGGTTTCGGTGCATGCCGTCGCATCGACCGGCGAAGATCTCCGCGGCTTCGACGGCATCGATCGATTTCGCACCGCGCTCGGCGACGAGATCACGCGCGCGCGCACGTTCGCGCGGCCGCTCGCACTCGTGCTGGTGCGCGCGACTTCGAAAGACGCACACGTCAGCCGCTGGGCGGCGCGACTGCGCGCGCAACTGCGGCCCGTCGATCGCGTCGGGGTCTACGGCCCGACGGCGGTGCTCGTCGCGCTGCCCGAAGCCTCGGCCGATGCGGTGCGCGCGTGGATGACGCGGCTCGCCGGTGGCTCGCCCGAGCTCGCGTGCTCGTCGGCGACGTTCCCCGGCGATGGTGCGTCCGCCGACGAGCTGATCACCGCGCTCCACGCCGCGCAACGCGCCGACAAGCCACCGCGCGATGCGAGCGACCACGGCGAGGTGATCGTCAAGTCGCCCGAGATGAGGCAGATCATGCAGACCGTCAAGCGGCTCGCCGCGTCGACGATCGCGGTGCTGATCAACGGCGAGACCGGCACCGGCAAGGAAGTGATCGCGCGTGCGATCCACGACGGCGGCCCGCGCAAGAAGCAGCCGCTGCGCTCGATCAACTGCGCCGCGATTCCCAGCATGTTGATCGAGAGCGTGCTGTTCGGCCACGAGCAGGGCGCGTTCACCAGCGCCGACAAATCCGCGCGCGGCATCTTCGAGCAAGCGAGCGGCGGCACGGTGTTGCTCGACGAGATCGGCGAGCTTGCGCCGAACGCACAGGCGGCGTTATTGCGCGTGCTCGAGACCAAGAAGGTGACGCGCGTCGGCGGTGACAAAGAGATCGCCGTCGATGTTCGCGTGATCGCCGCGACGCATCGCGATCTCGAGGCGATGGTCGCCGACGGTCGGTTTCGCCAAGATCTGTTGTATCGACTCAACA
>DASXEF010000795.1:0-14625 GCA_036490255.1 Kofleriaceae bacterium | reverse complement strand
CGCGATGGCACCGATCGATCCGGTGCACGCGAAAGACAAAGTCGTGATCGCGTACGAGCCGGTGTGGGCGATCGGCACGGGTCGCACGGCAACGCCGGCGCAAGCGCAGGAAGTTCACGCGCACATTCGCAAGCGGCTCGGCGAGCGCTTCGGCGCCGACATCGCCGCGGCGATGCGGATCCAATACGGCGGCTCGGTCAAACCCTCGAACGCCGAGGCGCTGATGGCCCAGGCCGATATCGACGGTGCTTTAGTCGGCGGCGCTTCGCTCGAAGCCGCTGATTTTGTTGCGATCGTGAAGGCTGCGAGGCCAAGCTAAGCCTTGCGCACGGCAAGACCCTGGACTAGAACCTAGCACCTCGCCATGACCACGCTCCTGACCGTCTTGCACATCCTCGTGTGCATATTCCTGATGCTCACGGTGCTCTTGCAGTCGGGTAAAAGCGGCGGCATGGGCGCGGCGTTCGGCGGCGGCAACGCAGCGACGGTGTTCGGCGGCTCGGGCGCTTCGACGTTCTTGCGCAAGCTCACCGCCGGTGCAGTCACCGTGTTCATGCTCGACTCGATGACGCTCGCGTTCTTGGCGAGCCGCAATTCGGGCGACGCGCTCGAGAAGTTCGGCGAGCAAGAGCAGCAACGCGCGAAGCAAAAAGCCGACGCGCGCGCCGCAGCGCACGGCGGATCGGCCGGCTCGGCTGCCGTCGCACCGTTCGTCGTGCCGGCAGGCGCGGGCTCCGGCATGATCATGCTCGGCTCGGGCGCCGCCGACAACGATGAAGGCGTGCCGCCGGCGACCACGGGCTCGGCCGTCGTCCCTGCGCACGCGCAGCCGGCGACGACGCCGACGGAGCAGGTCGCACCGCCCGCCGATCAGACGAAGCCGGCGGATTCCAAGCCAAGCGACAAGAACCTCGACAAGAAGCCGGCGGACACGAAGCCGGCCGGCACCACGCCTGCCGCGCACCCGAACGTCCCGACGCCACCCGCGCAATGAAGTTCGCCAAATACCACGGCGCCGGCAACGACTTCGTGGTGGTGGATCTTCGCGCGAATCCCGAGAGCGCCGACGCGATCGCGATTCAAGATCCCGCGGTCGTGCGAGCGGTGTGCGATCGCCAGTTCGGCATCGGCGGCGACGGCGTGCTCGCGGTGCTGCCGCCGCTCGGCGCCGACAGCGACGCGCGGATGCGCGTGCTCAACGCCGACGGCAGCGAAGCCGAGATGTGCGGCAACGGCATTCGCTGCGTCGTGCGCGAGCTCGTCGAGCGCGGTGGCGTCGCGAAGCAGACGCTCGCGATCGATACCGGCGCAGGCCGGCTCGTCTGCGAGATGACCGGCGACGGCGTCACCGTCGCGATGGGTCGCGCGCGGCTCGAGCGCGGCGAGATCGGCATGACCGGGCCCGAAAAAGAGCGCTGCGTCGATCAACCGATCGAGGTCCGCGGCCGCGCGTTGCGCGTCACCGCCGTGTCGATGGGCAATCCGCACGCGGTGATGTTCGTCGACGATCAGAACCTGCGCGAGCTCGCCGAATCCCTCGGACCCGTGCTCGAGCACCACGCGTGGTTTCCGAATCGCACGAACGTCGAATTCGTGCGCGCGCGTAGCAAGACCGAGCTCGACGTCGTCGTGTGGGAGCGAGGCTGCGGCATCACGCTCGCGTGCGGCACGGGTGCGTGCGCGACGGTCGCCGCGGCGATCGTGAACGGTCGCGCCGATTTCGAGAGCGACGTCCGCGTCAACTTGCTCGGCGGATCGCTGTCGATCCGCGTGCTGCCGAACATGGCCGACGTGCTCATGCACGGTCCGGCGACGCACGTGTTCGACGGCGTACTCGAGCCGCGCGCCATCGCAACGCGGCCGCGGCCTTAGTAGTAGTTGCCCGACGGCGGCGGCTGCTGTTGTTGCGGCTGCTGCGGCGGCTGTTGCTGTTGCGGATAGCCCTGTTGCGGCGGCTGCTGCTGCGGATACTGGCCCTGGTTCGGGTCCTGCGGACCTTGCGGGTAGCCGCCCTGCTGCGGCTGGCCCTGCTGCGGCTGGCCCTGCTGCGGATAACCTTGCTGCGGATAGCCCTGCTGCTGGCCTTGCTGCGGATAACCCTGCAGCTCTTCGCCGCCCGGCTGACCGCCGCGCCAACCGTTCCAGTCGCCGACGCGATCCTTGTGATCGCTCCACCACCGGCCCGAATACTGGCGACCGGTCTGCTCGAAGACCAAGAAGCCTTCGCCGGTCAGCGGCGGATTCGCGGGCTCCTGCCACTTGAAGCGAAGCACGTTGCCTTGCAGCGTGCCGTAGAAGTAACCGATCACGTCGGTGCCCTGGCGCGTGTATTCCCACACGCCGTGCACCGCACCGGCGCCGATGCCGCCGTGCGAGTTGTCGGCATCGATCTTCACGGCGCCGAACGTCGAACGCCACAACCCGAGCGCGTGCTGCGCGTCCATCTGTTGCGGCTGCGGCGGACCTGCCTGTTGCGCGGAATTCGCGACCGGATCGTTCGCGTTGTTGCTGTTGGAGGACGCCGAGCCGATCGCCGCGGCACACGACGCCGCGATCAGAGCCACCCGAGCCACGTTTCCGAGCTTCATCACGTCGAGTATACGCTTTGGCTGCTGGATCGGCTGATGGTCATATCGCCTCGGAGGTTGTCGTTTTCTGTCAACCTGATAGTGTGCCCTCGCGTCGCGTGCGTCTTTCCACAACAAGTGGCAGTCGCAGGTCTCGCGGGCCCATAGCTCAGTCGGTTAGAGCGGCCGGCTCATAACCGGTGGGTCCCTGGTTCGAGCCCAGGTGGGCCCACCTGACATTGGAAACGCAGTAGAAAGGCAGTCCGTGCGCGAACAGCTGTTGAACCTCCTCACGCTTCAGAATTGCGACGTCAAGGTTCGCGAGCTCGAGGCCGCCGCCAAGAAACTCCCTGAAAAGCTCGATCCACTGCGCCGCGATCTCGCGAAGCTGCAAGGCATGCTCGACGGCGAGCGCGGCAAGCTCGCCGAAACCGATACCTGGCGCAAGTCGCAGCAAGACCTCGTCGACCGCGAGCGCGACGCGCTCAAGAACGCGCAGATCAAGCTGCAGGGTTCGAAGAACAGCAAAGAGTTTTCGGCCGCGAGCCGCGAGGTCGAGAACAAGCGCAAGTCGATCGGCGATCGCGAAGGCGAGCTCAAGAAGGTCGTCGAAGCGTCGTCGGCTTCGACCGGTCAGCTCGCGCAGCGCGACGCCGACGTGCAGAAGCTGCGCGACGAGCTCACCGAGAGCGAAGCCGCGATGTCCGATCAAGTCACCGATCTCGATACGAAGCTCGCCGAGGCGCGCAGCGCGCGCGAAACCGCGCGTACCTCCGTCGACAAGCAGTGGCTCAAGACGTACGACTCGCTCGTCGGCAAGCGCGGCTACGCGGTCGCGCCGGTCGTCAAAGGCACGTGCCTCGGCTGCCACGTCGCGCTGCCGCCGCAGCTCAACAACGTGCTCGCGCGCGGCGAATCGATCGAGACGTGCCCGCGATGCGGCCGTTTGATCTATCGCAAGGAATGGCTCGAGGCAGCACAGCAGCCGACCGAGCCGCCGAAGGCGTGATCCGAGCGAGCCGGGGATTCGCGAATCGGAATTCGGAAGATCGAATCGACGGACGTACTTCGAGCTCTCGGTTCCGCTTCTTCATTCACGATTAAAGACGCCGCCGGCGATCCACGGGAGCCAGCGATGTTGGCCGTCGTCGCAGGACGACCGATAGGGAATTCGCGGATCGGAATTCGACGGTCGAATCAGGTCGCGTCGAGCCGCTCGGCGAGCGCGAACAACCGATCGCGCCGCGTATCCATGATGTGAGCAGCCGCGCGCGCGATCGCCGCGATCGGCTTCGGCGGTTGCGTGGCGATGAAGCCGTGGACGTCGCTGCCGCCGCCCCACCAGCGCTTCGCTTGCTCGACGCCGGCGAGCATCGTTGCTTCACCGACCGTGTTCATCAAGAACGCGCCGATCGGCGACGGACCGGTGTCGAAGCTCGACGACGACGCGCGGCCCTCCGAGAGCAACCGATTGAGCGGCGGATCGAGATCCTTCATCGAGCCGAGGTGCGGCAAGAATTGCTCGATGCGTTTGGTCTCGGCGTGCGCGCGCTGCGTGTGCTTCATGCCGCCCATGAAGTAGTCGAGCGGCACGTCGCCGCCGGTCGCTTCGGCGACGGCCTCGACGAGCGCGATCGAATACAGCTTCGCGCGCAGGTAGCGCACCGCGAGCTCGAGGTTGCCGGTCGTACGCGCGACGCGACGCGCGTGCACCGCGGCGCCGGGCTCGTCGCCGTATGCGTGAAACACGCGATCGGCGTGGAGGTGCGCGAGAAAGCCTTCCATCTTGTTCAGCGCGACGCGGTAATCGCGCACGGTGTAGACGGTCGGCAGCTGCAGCGCCGGGTTGCTCTCCGGCAGCAGCTTCCACGTGTTGTCGAGAAAGCGCGCCGGATCGTTGTCGGCGAAGTTTTCGACGTCGCGGTTGCCGAGGCGCAGCGCGCGCGTGACGAGCCGCTCGAGCGCCGCGCCGGCGTAGCCGAGACCCGCGATGCGATCGTGCAGCTCGCCGACCGGACCGGCGCGGAACGGGATCGTGAGCTCGATGCACGCGGCGATCGCGAGGCGTTGCTCGCGGTCGAGCACGTTCGCGAGCTGGATCGACGCGACCAGCGCGCTCGCCAGCTCGTTGAGCCCGGTCGACGGCGTGACGACGTCGCCGACGGTGCGGCCGAACACGGCGAGCACGTCGCTATCGGCGTCCGGCAACACGCGCCAGCCACTTCCGTCGTGCATTTCGTCGAACACGCGCGCGAGCTCGCGCTCCATCGAGTGCGGTACGCCGCGATCGACCTGGATGTAGACCGCGTCGTGATAGAGCGCCGCGATCACCTCGAGCGGATCGTTCGACTGCGCGATCTCGATGACGTGATCGTGGTTGTGATACTCGCGGCCGGGCGCCGACAACGCGCCGTGGATCGAGAACGCGGCATGCTCGACGAACGACGGTGATGCGATTTCCGGATCGACACGCAGCTCGGTCAGCGCCGACCACAACACGTGCACGATCTCGTGTACCGGCGATCGCTGGTCCATGCCCGCATCGAAAGTTATCACTGATCACAGAACAAAAGGCTCGGGCGGCGAAGAGGGCGGTAAGCCGAGTTTTGTACGTGGCGACCATTCATCTAGGCCCGTCGTTGCCGGCGGGCTCGAGCGACCAACCCGGAGTCATCGCGCGGGCAACGCGACTCCTGTCTGGTCTTGCTTCGGGTGGGGTTTGCCGTGCCCTCGCCGTCACCGACGAGGCGGTGCGCTCTTACCGCACCGTTTCACCCTTACCCATCTTTGATGTGATCGCGATGGGCTGTTTGTTTTCTGTGGCACTTTCCTGCGAGTCACCTCGACTGGCCGTTAGCCAGCACCCTGCCCTATGAAGCTCGGACTTTCCTCCCGCGACCTTGCGGTCGCCGGCGGTCACCTCGCCCTCTTCGACGCACGAGCGGAGCGAAGCTACAGACTCAGGCGCCGACCGGCAAGCTGTTATAGACGCCGCGGCGCAAGTTGCGGCGAATCGTCACTGCCTCGCGGATGACCTTCCACATGTCCTTGAGTGGGTTTACGCGCGAGCGGCCGTCGTCGGACCACGTCACGCCGACTTCTTCGACGGCGATGCCGCGGCGCTTCGCGAGCGCCAAGATCTCGAGGTCGAACGCCCAGCCGTCGATGCGCGCGACCGTGAACAGCTCGCGCGCCGCTTCGGCGGTGAACGCCTTGAAGCCGCATTGCGTGTCGCGGACGCCTGGCACGAGCGAGCGCTGGATGATCTTGTTGCAGAGCCGGCTCCACGCGATGCGGTACCAGGGCTGGTGCTGCTCGGTGTGCGCGCCCGGCGCGTAGCGCGAGCCGATCGCGATCGCGGCGCGGCAGCTCGTGATCGGCGCGAGCACGCGCGGGATCATCTCGGCCGGCATCGACCCGTCGGCGTCGCACATCAGTCGGATCTGGCCGCTCGCAGCGAGCATGCCCGCGCGCACGGCCGCGCCCTTGCCGCGATTCGGCGACTGCTTGACGAGCCGCAGGTACCCGATGCGTGACATCAGGCTCGTGACGACCTCGCAGGTGTTGTCGCGCGAGCCGTCGTCGACGACGACGATCTCGTAGCGCAGCGGCTGGCGCTCGAGAAACGCGTGCAGGCGCTCGAGCGTCGGCGTGATGCGAAGTGCTTCGTTGTAGGCCGGAACGACAATCGACAGATCGACGAACATGGCAACGAGTCCTTTCACTGAGCAAACACGAGACGGCGCTGCGCGGGATACGTCCACGCGACGAACGCGCAGAGCGAGCACAGCGCCTTGGCGGCGAGAAACGGCACGTGCATGTGCACGGCGACGAGCTCCATGCCCGCCGCGACAAACAGCGCGGTTCCGAGCGCGACGATCGCGAAGCGGCCGAGCTGAGCGAGCGTGATCGGCGAGCGATCGCGAAACGCGACGTACTTGTTGAGCGCGAAGCCGGCACACGCGCCGACGATCGCGGCGATGAACGCGGCGAGCGCGACGGCGACGCCGCCGTGTTGCACGAGCAGCGTCAGCACGCAAACGTCGACAACCGTCGCACCGACGCCTGCCAACCCACTTGCGATCCGCTTCATGACGCGATGCAAGAGCAGCCGGCGTGCCGCGAGCTAAGTGCTCGATGCGACGTCGCCCTAGTGGTGAAAAACGGTCATTGCGCCGGGTCCTCGTCGTCGGAACCGGCGGGATCGACGATCAGCGGATCGGCTTCGCAACGCGCGCGAAAGCTCGGCTCGGCGAGCGCGGTCGCGCCGGCGATCGGCGTCGAGCGGGTGCCGTCGGCGAGCGCGACGCCTTTGCTATCCGCGATCGCGAGCTGGCGATCGTTTACCCACGCGATCGCGATCGCGTTGCCGCGCGCGAGCTCGTGCGTCGTGCCGGTCGCCGCATCGGCGATGAACGCGCCGACGGTGGGCGCGCCCGGCGTGCACGTATCGACGAGCTGCGCGACGAATGCGATCCGCGAGCGATCGGGCGACCACGCGATCGTGTTGCCGGCGATCACGCCCGGGCTCGCGATGCTGACCACGCGGCCGGTCGAGCCGATCCGGATCGCGCTCGCGGTGCCGCGATCATCCCAGTCGCCGGTGATCTGCGCGATCGGCAAGCGCACGACGCGCGCGTGACCGCGCGCCGAGATCTGCAGCATCGGGCCGTCGGGGCGAGTCGCGCTGGCGGTCGTGACCTTGCCGTCGAGCGCGAGCTGCTTCGCGATCGGGCCTTGGCTCACCCACATGCCGGTCGGCGTCGACACGATCGCCGCGGGACCGCCGGCGCGCGTCATCGGCACGGCGTGCGTCGACACGCCGGTCTCGAGATCGATCGCGCCGACCGAGACGCGGCCGTTGCTGCGCGTCGCGTATGCGATGCGATGGCCGCTGACGAACGACGCGAGCACGCGCCCGTTCGTGTGCGTGAGCCGATACCAGCGCGGCGCGGTCGGCTCGTACGCGTAGAGCTCGCCGGCGGCGTCGACGATGATCGAGCGGGCGAGCGCCGACGTGTAGATCGCGCGATCGGCGGTGACGCGACGCCGCCACGCCGCGCCGGCTGCGGTTGCGAGAAATTCGCCGAGCGCCGGATGCTCGAGCGATGGAGCCGCCCACTTGCCGAAATCGCCGGCGACCGCCTGCGCGAGCGGCGCCGTGATCGCCTCGAGCGAGTGCAGCTTCGCGTAGCCGATCGCGAGCAGCCACGCGGCGTCGAGGTGCGTCGGATCGGCGGCGAGCGCGGTCTTGCACGCGGCGACGACGCCGGCCCAGTTGCCGTCGGTCTCGGCGAGCTGCGCGACGTGAAACGCGCGCTGGCCGTCGCGCTTGCGCCACGCGAACGCGTCGACCGAGGCCGCGCCGAGCGGGCGCGCTGCGAGCTCGGGCACGCTCGCAGCGGAGCCGACCGGGATGGCGCCCGCGTCGCGTTTCTGCGACGGCGCGGGGTCGTGTGAGCCGCACGCCAGGAGGACGGCGAGGACCGCAGGAACGGCCCGCAACGCGCGATCCCGCACCTCCCTCATCTGGGCCTTGGGGTACCACGACGGCCGGCTTGCTGCCGGGAGTCCCGCGGGTTATAGAGCGCCGCCCGCCGTGTTCCTGCGCAGTCTTACGTTCCTGGCCATTCTCGGCTGCCGCGGCGGTACCGAAGCGCCGACGTTGCCGCGCATCGTGCCGATCGAGGTCAGCGATGCGACCAGCGTCGTCGCGATGGTGCGGCCGGATCGGCCGTGCCGCGCGTCGGTCGGGCCGATCGAGCTGATCGTCGGCAAGGATCCGTTCGTCGCCGAGCTCGGCGAGACCGAGTGGACCGGCCAGCGCGGCAGCGCCGGCATTTTCTTTCTCGAGAACGGTCGCAAGATCGCGCGCGTCTTCCCGGAGACCGATCCGCAGCGCGCGACGATCTTCGGTCAGACCGGCGAGCCGATCGTGTCGATCGAAGCGACCGGTAGTGGCGCGACCATCAGCGATGGCGCCGGCCGTGCACTGCGCACGCTGACGTTGATGCCAAACTCGATCGCGGTCGACAAACCGCACGAGCTGATCACGGGCACGCGCGACATCGTGCTGGCCGCGATGATCGCGGCGCAAGAGCTCGAGCCCGAAGTCCGCATGCTCGCTGCGTGCGATCGCGTGCTGGCAAAGGAACAGTAATGGTGAATATCCGCAACGTCGCGATCATCGCGCACGTCGATCACGGCAAGACCACTCTGGTCGATGGACTGCTCAAGCAGGCGGGTACGTTCCGCACGGGCGAGGTCGTCGCCGAACGCGCGATGGATTCGAACGATCTCGAGCGCGAGCGCGGCATCACGATCCTCAGCAAGTGCACCGCGGTGACGTGGAAGGGCACGCGCATCAACATCGTCGACACGCCGGGCCACGCCGACTTCGGCGGCGAGGTCGAGCGCGTGCTCGGCATGGTCGATTCGGTGCTGCTGCTCGTCGACGCCTACGAAGGCGCGATGCCGCAGACGCGGTTCGTCACGCAAAAAGCGTTCGAGATGGGCCTGAACCCGATCGTCGTCGTCAACAAGATCGATCGCCCCGGCGTCGATCCGCACGACGTGATGGATCAGGTGTTCGAGCTGTTCGTCTCGCTCGGCGCGAACGACAAGCAGCTCGATTTTCCCGTGATCTACGCGTCGGGCCGCCAGGGCTACGCGATCCGCGAGCTCGGCGACACGCCGAAAGATCTCGCGCCGCTGCTCGATCTCATCGTCGAGAAAGTGCCGCCGGCCGCCGGCGACCCCGACGCGCCGCTGCTGATGCAGGTCGCGACGCTCGATTACGACGACTTCTTGGGCTACCTCGCGATCGGCCGCATGCGCGCCGGCAAGAGCAAAGTCGGCGACCGCGTGCTGCTCGCGCACCGCGACGGCAAGAAAGAAGAGTTCCGCGTCCAAAAGGTGCTCGGCTTCCAGGGCCTCAAGCGCTTCGAGCTCGCCGAGGCGATCGCCGGCGACATCGTCGCGTTCACCGGCATGGCCGAGCTCAACGTCGGCGAGACCATCACGTCGATCCAGAACCCGACGATCTTGCCGCTGCTCAAGGTCGACGCGCCGACGATCACGATGAACTTTCGCGTCAACGACGGGCCGTTCGCCGGACGCGAAGGCAAGTGGGTGACGTCGCGCAACTTGAAGGAGCGGCTCGACCGCGAGATCAAGAGCAACGTCGCGCTGCGCGTCGAGGAGACCGACTCCGCCGGTATCTTCAAAGTTTCGGGCCGCGGCGAGCTCCACCTCACCGTGCTGATCGAGACGATGCGCCGCGAGGGCTACGAGCTGTGCGTCTCGCAGCCGCAGGTCATCCTCGGCACCGACGAGCACGGCAAGACCACGGAGCCCTACGAGGACGCCGTCGTCGACATGGACGAGAACTACGTCGGCCCGGTCGTCGCCGAGCTCAACCGCCGCAACGGCGTGATGACCGAGATGCGCCCGTCGGCGCCGGGGCGCACGCGCCTCGAGTACCGGATCCCCGCGCGCGGCCTGATCGGCTACCGCTCGCAGTTCATGACCGACACCCGCGGCACCGGCGTCTTGTACACGCAGTTCGCCGAGTACGGCCCGCAAGGCAGCGACTTCCGCACGCGCGCGAACGGCGTGCTGATCTCGTCGGAAGACGGCATCACGAACGCGTACGGCCTGTTCTACCTGCAAGAACGCGGTCAGATGTTCGTCGCCCCGAGCGTCAAGAACTACAGCGGCATGATCATCGGCATCCACGCGCGCGAGAACGACCTCGTCGTGAACCCGAACAAGGTCAAGAAGCTGACGAACATCCGGACCACGGCCGCCGACGAGAAGCTCGTCCTCGCGCCGCCGAAGCAGCTCACACTCGAGTACGCACTCGAGTTCATCAACGACGACGAGCTCGTCGAGGTCACGCCGGAATCGATCCGGCTGCGCAAGATGGTCCTCGACCACAGCCTGCGCAAGCGGTTCGAGAAGAAGCCGGCCGACGTCGACGCTTAGCGTTTGCGGTTCGTGATCAGCGCGAGGCACGCCGGCTTTTCGAGCGGCCGTGCTTCGCACTCGGCTTCGAGCGCCGCCGCCGCGCTGGCCTTGGCTTTTGCTGCCGCGAGCTCCGCGCTGCCCGCCGATCCCGCGGCCTCCAGCGCATCGACGGCTTGCGTCGCGTCGGTCTTCGCCGCGATCGCGGCCCACGCCGCATCGCCGGCCAGATCAGACAACGCGTGCAACCACGCGCTGACGTGCGGCAGCGACGACCACGCCATCCACGCGGTCTTGGTCTCGTCGTGCTGATTGCACGTGACGAAGTCGTTGTCGCTCGAGATCGATCCGATGCAGCGCCGGTAGCTCACCGGCCACTGCGCGCAACTATCGACGAGGTACGCGACGTCGCTACCGGTGTACGCGTGGTCGAGCGGCACGAGCTCCTCCATCGCCGGCAGATCGGCGCGATCGACCCAGGTCGTCAGCTCGACGTAGTTGACGGCGTGCGCGACGGCGTGCGCGCAGGTCGGCGGCGGCGATTCACACGCCGCAGCGCACGAGACCACGAGCGCGAACCGCATCCCGATCGAACGCTGGCGCATACCGCGTTATTCGGCGACGAGTGCGCTCGGATCGATCACCCGGCCGCGCACGATCACGTAGCGGAGCTGGCGATACGCGTCGGCGGTCTTGGTCGGGTCGGCGCCGAGCAAGAGTAGATTCGCCCGCTTGCCGACCTCGACGGTGCCGACCAGGTTCGCGATGCCGAACGCGCGCGCATCGTCGATCGTCGCCGCGTGAAAGATCTGCGCCGGCGTCACGCCGGCCGCGACGAGATCCTCGATCTCGCGCCAGCCGTTGAGCCCGGGCGGATTGGTATAGAACGGCCCGCTCGGCGTGTCGGTGCCGAACAACAGCGTGCCGTGATGCGCGGCGATGTAGCGCGTCGATGCGGCGGCGTGCGCGATCGCGTGGTCGAACACCGCGCGACCTTGCTCCTCGCTGGCGAAGCCGTGCGCGGTCGCGTCGCGAACCGCCTGGCCTTCGGGTGTCGCATACCACGCGAGCAAATTCTTCGGCACGACACGCGCGAGCTCGGCATTGGCGAGGTACGCCGGATCGAACAGATCGCGCAGCGCGTGGAGCACCTGCAGCGTCGGCTCCCAGCCGATGCCAGCCGCGAGCTCGCGATCGAGCACGGCGCGCTCGCGATCCGGCAGCTCGGTCGCGCGATCGTCGGTCCAGTTCCACAACCCGTGCGCGATGATCTGCACGCCGGCGGCGACCGCCATCTCGTGCGCTTCGGTCGAGTTCGCGTGGATGAGTAGCGGCATCTCGTACGCGCGCGCGGTGGCTTCGAGCTCGCGCAGCTGATCGAGCGTCGGCACCGGCAGGTTGCGGTTGGCGCCGAAACCGCGCTCGAAGAACGTCTTGACGCAGATCGCGCCGTCGTTGTGCATGCGCTGGACGGAGGCTTGCGGCGAGTGCGTCGCATCGAAGCGATACGGCATGAACTCGTCGCGAACCGCGGGCGGGATCTCGGTCATCGGGTAGCCGCCGTCGAGCGCCGCGGCACCGCAAAACTCGAAGTCGGGATGCAGCGGCTGCGCGTTCCACAGGTCGCGATCCGCCGGCGTGCCGGTGAGGTCGACGAGCGTCGTGAAGCCGTACGCGAGAAAGCTGCGCGGGATCTGCGCGCGTGCGGCGCGTGCGATCTCGGGGTGCGCGGCTTCGCTGTCGGGCAGCATGCCGGCGATCAAGCCGAGGTGAACGTGACCGTCGATCAGACCGGGCGTGAGGAACAGGCCGTGACCGTCGATCTCGCGCCACGCGCGATGCGTGGACGCGTTTGGCGTCACTCTCGTGATCGTCTCGCCGTCGATCTCGACGGTCGCGTCGACGATCGGCTGGGCGAGCTCTGGCGAGACGACGGTGACGTGCTCGATGCGCACGCCGATCGGCGGACCGCTATTCGCGCCGCATGCGGCGAGTGCGGCGAGCGCGAGGTGCTTCAAGGCTGGATGACGGCGGTCGTCGTGTAGCCGGCTTTGATGCCGATCGTGTGGCTGCGCAGCTGCATGCTACCGACGCTGCCCGAGAGCGTCTCCGCCGAGCCGACCGGCGCGTTGATCGCGAACGCGATGCCGGCCGAGCCGGTGGCGGTCGTCACGCACGCGTCGTTACTGCCGAGGTAACGGATGGTGGCGCCGGGAATGTCGACGGTCGCGCCGGAGACGAGGTTGCCGTCGCAGTCGACGACGATGATGCCAACCGCACCGCTATCGGAACCCTGCGGCACGCTGCACAGATTCGTCGCGATGAACTGCAGGTCGGCGGCGGTGATCATCACCATGACGCCGGCATTGCTGTTCTCGTAGAGATCGACCGCCGGGTAGAGCGCGGTCGGCTCGTAATCGCTGCCGCTCGCTTCGAGGTGGACGCCGATCGGCGCGCCGCCGGTCGGCAGGCTCATCGAGTAACCGCCGCTCGCGTCTGACGTCGCCGTGCCGACGGTGTTGCCACCGACGATCGCGCTGACGGCGATGCCGGCGACGCCTTCTTCGGTGAAGCTCGCGCTGAGCGTGACCGCGGAGCCACCGAGCGTGACCGGATCCGGCGCGGTCGTCGGAATCGGCTGGCCCGAGCAGCCGTACGGTCCCGACGCGCTGCCGCTGCCGCTACCGCTGCCACTGCCGCTGCCGCTGCCACTACCGCTGCCGGTGTGACCGTCGGCGGTCGTCGAGTTATTGGATCCGCCACATGCGAACAGAGCGATCGCGAGCCAAGCGTTACGCATCGCCGCACCATACATCGACTACGGCGGTGGTTGCTGCATCACGCGAACGACGTCGGTGAGCTGGTCCTGGGTGAACCGATCGCGGCAGCGCGCCGACAGCTCGTCGAAGGTTTGCGCGTCGCGGACGCACTGCAGTGCGTCGTCGGACCAGTGCATCCGGTCACAGTGCTCGACCAGCAGCGGCCGGAGTTGCGCTTCTTGTGCAGCGAATGCCGGCTCGACATCGCCGAGCTGCTCGATGATCGCGAGCGCGTGATCGACCGCGAGCTCGCACGGCGTCGGCTCGACGTGTTGCGGGCGTAACGTCGCGGTCTCGGGCGGCGGCGGCGCGGCTTGATCGGGCGCGACCGGCGGCGGATCGCGCCAGCACCCGGCGGCGATCAACCAGACCAGCGCCGCGCGCGTCATTTCGGCGCTTTCACGACGACGTCGAACACGAGCGCGGGCCGGGTGTGATCGCCGACACGGCATTGCGTGGTGCCGACTTTCTGGCCGGTCACGACCCAGACGTTGGTCTGGCCGCGCGTCACGAGATCGGCCGCGATCAGCGACGGATCGTCGCAGAAGAAGCCGCGCAGCACGCCGACATCGCGCTCGGCGGTCTTGCCGACCTCGACCTCGATTCGATTCGGCGCCGGATCGGCGTGGGCGACCGCGCCGAGCAACATCCACATCGCGAGCGTGCGCACGCCGCAAGCTTACTGCGCGAGCGCCGCGATTGCCTTCACCAACTCGCCGCCCCGCACGCGCCAGCCCTCCATGCCGAATGCCGTGCCGCTTGCCTGGAAGCCGAGGTTGCCGGCGAGCACGACGAGAACTGCCCCGACGTCGGTGATCCGCGGCTCCTCGCCACCCGGTGCCTCGTACACCGCCGCTTGCGCCAGCGGGCGCAGCCACTCGACTTGCTCGGCGGTCAACGTGCGCTTCACGCTGTGGTCGGGCGCGCCTTCGGAGTGCTCGTCGAGCACGAGCTCGCGGGTGTCGAAATCGACGACGACGCGGTAATCGCCCCTCATCCAGTAGCCGTGATAGAGCACGCCGTGTCGCGGCAACAGCCCCGACGGATCGACCTCGCGGCGATCGACGAGCGGGCCGCCTTCGCACGCGCCGAGCAGCATCGCGACGGCGAGCATCCGCACGCGTCGATGATGACGCTAGTCGCGCGGTCGCGCCGCTGAAATCGCGGCGATGGTCGCGGCGGCAGCCGGCGGCGCCTTCGCATCGACGAGCGCGGTCTCCCACTTCGGTACGCGGCGTTGCCAGTTCGGCCGCTCGATCGACGTGCCCGGCACG
>DASXEF010000788.1:0-6366 GCA_036490255.1 Kofleriaceae bacterium | reverse complement strand
GCGCGCCCATCGCCTGCTCGGGCGCCATGTAGAGCGGCGTGCCCATCACGGCGCCGGTCGTCGTCAGCTTCGTCTTGATCGAATAGTCGGTGGTCTCGAGGAACTTCGAGATCCCGAAGTCGAGCAGCTTGACGAAGTCCTGCTGATCGTCGCGATTGACGATGAAGATGTTGTCGGGCTTGAGATCGCGATGGACGATGCCCTTCGCGTGCGCGGCGCCGGTCGCGCGCAACACCTGACGGATGATGTGCAGCGCGCGCCACGGCTCCATCGGGCCGGTGCGTTTCATGATCGCGGCGAGCGACTCGCCTTCGAGCAGCTCCATCGCGACATAGGGCCGGCCGTCCGGCGCGGCGCCGATGTGCTGGACGTCGATGATGTGCGGGCTGCCGATGCGGCTCGCGGCGAGTGCTTCGCGCTTGAACCGGATGACCGCTTCGTCGTCGTCCTGATATTTGTCGAGCAGGACTTTGACGGCGACGTGCTTGCCGAGCTCGACGTGCTCGGCCTCGTAGACGACGCCCATGCCGCCGCGGCCGATCTCGCGCAGGATCGAGTAACGACCGTCGAGCACGGAGCCGACTAGATTTGCAGACTCGGCCGGCTTCACCCGCGCCGATATTACCTCGGCGATGCGGCCACGGCGACGACCGCCGCGGCATACGCCGTCGCCGCGGCTTCGCAGGCATCGAGTGCGCCGGTCAACCAGGCGGCGGCAAAGTTCGTCTCGGTCGGCGGCGTCATGATTTTGACCGCGCGCACGTCGGCGGCTTTGAGCGCCGCATCGAGCGCGATCGACGCCTCGATCGGAGGTGCGACGAGGTAGGCCATCGGCTCGCCGGGCGCCAAGCCGGCTTCGCGCGCCAGGTATTCGCCGAGCGACGAGATCACGTGCGGGAACACGGTCACGCTCGCCTTCGGATCGGCCGCGTAAAAACACGCGTCGTGCTCGAGGCAGCGTACGAGCGCGGCGAGCCCGGCATCGATCGACTCCGGATCTGCGGCACCGATCACACCCAAGATCTCGCCGGACAACCGGCCGCTCGCGTGCGCGGCGCCCGCGTAAAAGCTCTTCGCGAAGATCACGTCGATCGGCGCGTGCTTCGTCGCCTCGTCGAGCGCGACGTACGTCGGATCGTCTTGATCGACCGTCACGAGGCCGAGCGCGACGTGCTTGTCCGGGTCGCCGCCGTACGCGCGTACCATCGCAGGATCGGCGCGCGGCAGCCGGCGCACCGATAGGATCGTCGGCGTGATCGGTTCCAAGATCACGTTTCGACCAGCTTCTGGCGAACTTGCGGCGGCCGCGGTGTCCGCTCGCCGGACAGGCCGAGCTTGGCGAGATCGAGCGCGACGCCGCTCGTGCGTTGCTCGATCATCGCGGCGGCGAGCGCGGCCAGGCGCGCGGCGGCATCTTCGATCGGCGTGCCGCGCGCGTGGATATTCGAGATCATGTTGCGATCGCCATCGGTCTTGCCGAGGTTCGGATCGTAGACGACGTACGCGGAGAGGCCATCGCCGGTGCCGAGGCCGGGCCGCTCGCCGAGCAAGATCATCGCAACTTTGGCGCGGGTTTCGGAGCCGATGTCGTCTTCGAGCCAGACGCGTGCGAACCGCGCACACACCGGCGTGCCGACGGAGAGCCCGCGGCTGCCGCACGCGCGCGCGACCGCGTCGTAGAGCGGCTTGCCCGATTGCATGCACGCGACCGCCGACAGCCCGTCGGCGACGATGATCTGCACGTCCGGCTGCTTGATCGCGTTCGCGCGTAGCTCGGCCACCGACGCATCCGAGAGCCGTCGTCCGAGATCCGGACGCAGCAAGAACTCGCGGTGATTCGTCACGCGCGAGACGAGCGGCACGAAGCCGTTGCTCGCGGCCCACGCTTCGGGCAGCTCGGCGCCGACGGCCGCATGTGCGACGGCGAGCTCGGCTTGAAACTGCAACACGACATCGGTCGCGTAGCGCGTGCCGACGTGGCCGATCCCGACGAGCGCGGTCGTGTGCTTCGCCGCTTCGTCGGCGAACTTCGAATGCTCGGGATGCGGCGAGTACACGCGCAGCGGCGGCGCCGGCACATCGGGCACGAGCGGGGGCGGCGGAAGCGGCTCGGCGGATCCGAGCGCGTCGCGCAGCGCCGCCATCAGCTGCCTCGTCCGACTCACGCGACGACGTCACCATGCGGCGACGCGCGGCGCAAGCACGTCCGGCGCCGTCCGAGCCTCGGACAAATCGCGGCCGAGACTCGGACGAACCGGACACGCGATCACGTGCATTCGCGTAGTTCGGCGCGGCACGCGCGCTGCAATTGCCGCGGCGCATGAAAGCGTCATTCGTGTTGTCGTTCATCGCCTTTGTCTTCACCGCGTGCGGGCCGTCTGCGGCCACGCCGAGCGACGCGCCACCGGACGCATCGACGATCCCGAGGAGTCCCGCCGGCACGTTCACGCTAGCCGGCACACTCGATCTGCAGGCGTTGCCACAACCCGCCGATGCGCTCGTCGCCGAGCTCACGGATGCGACCGACAGTCCCGACGATCCGGCGCAATTCTTGTGCGATCGGCTCGTCGCCGAGCTGCCGGCGAGCTGGCAATCGATCGCGGCCGGCGTCGCCGATACCGTCGTCGCGCCGTATCTCGAGACCGAGCTCGACAACGTCGCGCCCGATTTCAGCGACGGCGTTCGCGCGCTCGCCGCCGGCCTCGGTGATCTCGCGCATCACGTGCAAACGGCGGAGTCGCTCGCGATCCAACCCGGCGGCTACGCGACGCGCACGATCACCGGCGTCGCGTACAGCGGCGTGCAGATCGATTTCGCGACCGAAGGCATGTCCGACGCGATCGCATCGACGACCGTCACCCTCGACGCGTCCGGCGCGCTCGCGATCGGCGCGACGACACTCGAGCTGCCGTACGGCCGCTTGCTCCGCCTCGGCTTCGATCGCGCGGTCGTACCGAACGCCGTATTCGGCGCGGACGATCTGGCCGGCGCGCTCGAGCAGCTCGTCGATTGCGATTCGCTCGGCGAGCTGTTCGCCGCGAAGGTCGGCATCGGCAGCGTCGCGCTCTATACCGATGCGTGCGAAGCCGGGATGACCGCGCTCGCGACCGATTTCTACAACCGGCTCGCGGCGATCGATACGTCGCCGTTCGAGCTCGCCGCGACGGGCACGGCGATCGGCGTCGATCTCGACGGCGACGGCGTGATGGATCGCATCGACGACGGCGTGTGGACCGGCACGTCGTCCTACGCGGGCGCGTCGTCGCCGCTGGTCGGCGCGACGTTCACGGGGTCGCGATGAAATCCGCGCGCTCAGCGGATCGCAGCGACGTCGCCGAACTTCGGTCCGGGCGCGTCGTCGGTCCAGATCCCGGCGGCGTCGAGCCACGCGTCGAACTCGGGCGTCGGTCGTTTGTGCAGGAGCCGGCGCAGTGTCGGGATGTCGTGATAGCTGGTCGACTGATAGTTCAGCATGATGTCGTCGCCGACGGGCAGCGACATCAAGTAGGTGCAGCCGGCGGCACCGAGCAAGACCTTGAGGCTCTCGAGCTCGTCTTGCGACATCCGCGCGTGATACGTGAAGCAGGCATCGCAGCCCATCGGCAGGCCGAGCAGCTTGCCCATGCAGTGATCTTCAAGCGCAGCGCGCGAGATCTGCGGGCCATCCTCGAGATACTCGGGCCCGATGAAGCCGACGACGGTGTTGACCAGGAACGGCTTGTAACGACGCGCGAGCCCATACGCGCGCGCTTCGATGGTGACCTGGTCGGCGCCGTGATGCGTGCCGGAGCTGAGCGCCGAGCCTTGGCCGGTCTCGAAGTACATCCGGTTCGGTCCGCGCGTGCTGCCGCGTTCTTTCATCATCTCCGACGCCTCGTCGAGCAGCTTCACGCTGATCCCGAACGCGCGGTTGGCGCCTTCGGTACCGGCGACCGACTGGAACATCAGGTCCATCGGGCAGCGATGGTGCTCGAGCGCCTTCATCTGCACCGTGACGTGCGAGAGCACGCAGTGCTGCGTCGGGATCTGGTTCCGCTTCAAGACCTCGTCGATCGCGGTGAGGATCTCGGCGGTCGATTCGGGCGAGTCGGTCGCGGGGTTGACGCCGATCACGGCATCGCCGCAGCCGTACGACAGGCCCTCGCGCATCGACGCCAAGATGCCGAGCACGTCGTCGGTCGGATGGTTGGGCTGGCAGCGCGACGACAACCTGCCGGGCAAGCCGAGCGTCGAGTTCGCGCGCACGACGACCTGGCACTTAGAGCCGACTGTCATCAAATCGAAGTTCGACATCAGCTTGACCGCGGCCGCGGCCATCTCTGGAGTCAGCCCCGGGGCGATCGCCCGCAACGTCGGGCCGGTCGTTGCGACGTCGAGCAGCCACTCCCGAAACTGCCCCACGCTGAGGTGCGAGACCGCGCGGTACGCCTGCTCGTCGAGATCGTGCTCGACGGTGCGAGTCAGCTCGTCTTCGTCGTACGGCACGGCCGGGTTCATGCGCAGGTCGGCGAGCGTCAGCTCGGCGAGGACGGCGCGTGCGGCGACGCGCTCGACTGCATCGCGCGCGGACACACCGGCGAGATCATCGCCGCTCTTCGGCGGGTTCGCTTTCGCCAGCACCTCCTTGATGGAGCCGAAGCGATACGTCACGCCTCGAATCGAGCTGGCGAGCTGCACGGGGCGCGCATCGTAACATCGCGGCGAACACACAGTAGCCGCGCTAGAAACGCGCGAATCGCACCGAATCGTACTAACGTCCGCGCACCTATGAAGCACCTAGCCATCGTCGCGCTCGTGGTCGCGACCGCTGCCTGCAACAACAAAGCGAAAGACAAAGAGCCGACGCCGGGCTCGGCTGGCTCCTCGGGCTCGGCCATGATGGCCGGCTCGGGATCGGCGATGGCCGGCTCCGACAACTGGGGCTCGAACGGCTCGGGCTCGGCCATGATGGCCGGCTCGGGATCGGCGATGGCCGGCTCGGGCGGTTCCGGCATGGCGATGGGCTCGGACGCTGGCTCCGGCGCTGGATCGGACAGCTTCAATTGGGAAGCGATGACGCACGAGCAGCGCGTCGACTACATGAAGCACACGGTCGTCCCGACGATGAAGCCGTTGTTCCAGAAGTTCGACGCGAAGCACTACGCGAACTTCGGCTGCAAGACCTGTCACGGCAAAGATCCGAAGGCGTCGAAGTTCAAGATGCCGAACGGTGATCTGCCGAAGCTCGACTTTGTCGCGCTCAAGGCCGGCAAGCAGAAGCCGGAGATCGCGAAGTGGATGGGCGAGGTCGTCAAGCCGCAGATGGCGAAGCTGATGCACGAGCCCGAGTACACCGAGGCGAACCCGAAGGGCTTCGGCTGCCTCGAGTGCCACATGGAAAAGAAGAAGTAGTCACGTCAGCTGTGCGTGCGGCGCGGTGACGGCAGCCGCAGCACGAGCTCGTGACCGACGGCATCGCGCAGGCTCGACAGTCGCGCGCCGAGCGATGCCACCATCGACCAGCCGATCCACGCTGCGACGATCGCCGCGGCAAGGCCGGCGATCGTCAGTGCAAGCGGCGTGAAGTCCGCGAGGTGATGCAGCTGCGAGTAGTTGCTGTAGATCGTCGCGCCGGCTGCCGAGAACGCGACGAGCGCGGCGACGTTGCACGCGGCGTGGCGCAACCCGAGGCGCCGCCAGCGCGACGTCGACGACAACCCGATCAAGTCGACGATCGCCGGCACGACGGCGACGACCGCGATCACGATGCTCGCGCAGCTCGCGTACATCGCGGCGCGATACCAGAACGCTTCGCCGCTGACCGCATGGCCGAGCAACGCGACGACGGTCGCGCTGTACAGCACGATCGGAAACTCGACGAGCATCGGGTGAATCGGATCGGTCGCGATGCGCGCGTGGCTTGCCATGGCCATCGCCAGTGCAGCGATCGTGCCGCGGGTGCTTGCGTGATGGCGAGATCACGCAGCGTTGCGAAACGTTCCGACAGCCGACCGGCGACTCCGCGTCGCGAGCGCGGCACCGAGGGCACCGAGCGCGCCGAGCACGGCGCCGTTTGCCAGGTGCGCGGACATCCCGGCGGCGGCGTCGATCGCGAGCGCGCCGAGCACGAACGCGGCCGCGAACGCTGCGGCGCGCGCCCATCGAGCGTCGCGCGCGACGCCGATGATCGCGATCGCGACCACGGCAAGCGCGAGCGATCCGACCGGCGCGACCACGACGATGCTCGCGGGCGCGCCGACGGCGAACATCAACGCCTCGAACGCCGCGGAAGTTGCCGATGCGAGCAACGCGAGCGCGAGGCCGCGTCGCGCGAGCTCGCCGCGTCGCCACGGCGCGACGAACGCGAGCACGCCGGCGTTGATCGCG
>DASXEF010000775.1:0-5478 GCA_036490255.1 Kofleriaceae bacterium | reverse complement strand
TAGAGCCGGCGCCACTGCATGCCGAGCGTGTCGGGCAGATCTTTGCGCGCCGGCGCGACGTCGCGCGCGGTCGCCGCGGCGTCGTCGACCGAAGTGAGATATGCGGCGATCGCCGTGTCGTACGCGGCGGTGTGCGCGAACGCCTAGCGCGCGAGCTGGAGCCGGCGCTCGGCCGAAACGCCGGTGCCGCGCAGCTCCGCGATCACGCCGGCGTAGTCGTCCGGATCGACGACCACCGAAACGCGCTCGTGGTTCTTCGCCGCCGAGCGCAGCATCGACGGGCCGCCGATGTCGATGTTCTCGATCGCGTCGTCGAACTTCGTGCCCGCTTTCGCGACCGTCGCGGCAAACGGGTACAAGTTCACCGCGACGAGCTCGATCGGCTCGATCGAATTCTCCGCCATCGCGCGCGCATGCTCCGGCGTCGACCGGCCGAGCAAGCCGCCGTGGATCTTCGGATGCAGTGTCTTGACGCGCCCGTCGAGGATTTCGGGCGCGCCGGTGTAATCGGAGACCTGACGCACCGGCACGCCGGCGCCGGCGAGCGCCGACGCGGTGCCGCCGGTCGAGAGGATCTCGAAGCCCAAGTCGGCGAGCGCGCGGCCGAGCTCGACGACGCCTCGCTTGTCCGATACCGAAATCAGTGCGCGGCGAACCATGCCGCGCGTTTACCATGATTGTCTGACGTCGCGACTCGGAACGTCAGTTGCGATCTTTTACGCCGAGCGCCGCCTGCGCGAGCAATTCGGCGCCGAGCTCGTCGGGCGACGGCGAGCCCATCTTGAGCTTGAGCAGACCGCGCACTTCGACCTGGCGAATGCGCTCGCGCGTCAGGTTCATGATCTCGCCGACCTCTTCGAGCGTGATCCCGCCGCGCTCCGCGACGTCGAGCGCGCACGTGTGCTTGAGATCCCACGGCTCGAGATCGGGGAAGTTGATCTTGATCGAGCCGGTCTCGGGATTGATGTCGAGATAGAGGTGGTGCTTGCACGCGACCCACGGGCACGGCCGCATCTCGCCGCGGCATTCTTCGCGCGACGTCGGGCGCGGGATGTCGACGGGCGGGTACATCAGCGCGCCCTGACGCAGCTCTTCGCGCGTCAGTCGCTTCATCGCGATCGTCTTGCTCCGCGGCCGCGTCCGGCGGCGCCGGCGACGGATCTTGCGGCTGACCTCGGGCATTTCGCCTTCGGCCGCCGGCTCGACGTCGCCGTCGCCTTCGTCGGCGCCATCCAGCAGGTCGTCTTCATCGTCGCGATCGTCGTCGTCATTCATGGTTCGTCCCCTCGGTTCGGTTGGTTCAAAGCAGGTCTTCAGCGCCGCCGGCGGCGCCGGCCATTCGAAGCGTGTCGGTGCGAGGCGCGGCGACGCGCTTCGCGAGCTCGGTCAGTCGGCCGACCAAGCGGTCGCCGTCTTTGCGCGCGTCGCCGAGCTCCTTGTGGAGCTCCTTGCGCGCGGCGGGCTCGAGCTTTTGCGTGTCGAGCTCGAGCCGATTCACCAGCTCGGTCAGGTGCTCGCCGATGCCCTCGACGAGATCCGTGTAGAGCAGGAACTGCCCCTGGATCTCTTCGATGGTGTAGCCGTCCAGCATCAGCTGCTTGACGGCGTTGATCCGGCCGATCGTCTTGGCCGGATACACGCCGAGCGAGCCCTTGTGCTTGCCCTTGCGGCCGACGCGACGGCTGCGCGGCAACAGGCCTTGCTGGACGTACTTGCGAAAGCTCGCCTCGGAGAACTTGATCCCGCGGCTGGTGAACGCGTCGACGACTTGCACCGCGGTGAGCCCGTCGGCGTGCGCGGTCTCGATCGCGCGCAGCTCGTCGTCGCTGAGCAGCGACGTGCGTGACGCGCGCTGACCGGCAGTCGGCGCATCGTCGTCGCGGCGTGCCGCGGCGTCCGTGGTGAGCCCTGCGCGGCGCGCGCGAAACGGCACGACGGTTCCCGTCGCTGCGTCGTCGTGCTCCCAGTTTCGATGTCGCGTGAACAAGCGATTCCCCCTCGCAGACACGCGTAGCGATGGCATCGACGACGGCAGCGTCCCTCGCGCTGCGCGTCATCTCCGAGATGCCAGTTACCAGTGTCTGACGATGTATCGTGACGATATTCGCGCGAATGGAATCGGTCAACGATATCAATCGCGAAAGAGTCCACTTTTTGACTGCGATTCCGTTCAGGTTTACGGGAGTGCGCGCAGCTCGCGTCCGCGCTCGAAGCCGCGTTAGCGTGAGCGTCGCGGATGAAAGGACGCATCGCGCTCGCAGCGGCAGTGACCGTGATCGTCGTCGGTGGCGTGCTGCACGCCGACCTCGAGAACCACGTGTACACGTCGCGCGCGATGAACGTCCGCGTCGCGGTTCCGCGCGGCTGGCGCGAGTCGGACGCGCCGAGCTATCCGAACGTGCTGCTATGGATGATGCGCGGAGACGCGAAGATCGTGATGACCGCCGAGCCGCTGACCCACGAGCTGTATTGCTCGTGGCCGGTGATGTGCCGCGCCGGCCACGACCTCTCGACGCTGACGCAGCGCTACGCGTGCGCGCTGCGCGAGAAGCTGCAGGGCGATCACCACATGCACGTCGGCCTGATCGAGGCCGGTCCGAAAGAGAACGCCGACGCCGGCCTGCCGTCGGTGTGGTTCGAGTACGACGACGGCACGCACTTCCTGCGACAGGCGATCGCCGTCGCCGACGACGACGATCGCGCGATCAGCCTCGTGCTCGAGACCTCGACGAACGACCTGCGCGCCGGCTCGGTGCGATCGTTCGAGCAAGCGCTGCGCACGTTGCGCCCGCTGAGCACCGAAGAGCTGGCCGCGGCTCCGCTGCCCGCGGCGACCGCCGGCTCGGATCTGCCACGCGACGGCGGCGGCATCGTCGACGCCAACGTCGGATCGGCGACGCCGACATCGGGATCAGATGCCGCCGGGTCGGCCGCTTCGGGCTCAGTTCGCGGCCCGCAACGCGACCCCACCGGTCCGTGCAGCTGAGCTGACGGCCTGACCGGCGAGCTCGAGCACCTCGGACTGCTCGGCCTCGCGATCGGCGAGCGCGTCCATCGGGCCGATGTCGACGCAACCGAACGCGCGATCGGCGCGCGAGCAATAGACGCGGACGTGGAGGTGATCGTCGTGGCGCGCGCTGTCGCCGGGCTGGCGCAGCACGCGGCGCGCGCGCGCGATGATCTGCGGCGGCTCGCCGATCTGCTTCGCGTGGTCGATCAGCATCTGCGCGATCGGCTCGTACATGAAGATGAACTGCACGGTCGCTTCGGGCGCCGAAACGATCTCTTTGACGAGCAGCCACGTGCGTGGCACGTCGATCGTGATGCCGCTGCCGTCGCGCGCCCAACCGCGGCCGGTGAACACGTGCATCGCGTCGGGCTCGAACGGCTTACCGTCCTTGTCGCGCATGTAATAGAGCAAGTCGGCGTCGCGGCCGGTCTGATGCGAGCGATGGAACTCCGACGAGCCGTGCGAGCCGCCGTTCTTCGCGCTGATATCGCCGACGACGAGGTCGACGTCTTTGACCTGCGTCTTCATCCGCCGGGCGACGCCGGTGATGAGCGCGATCATCTCATCGGTGCCGTAGCGGTTGTCGCGCGCGATCCACACCGGCCGGGTCATGAAGCCGTCGCCTTCATCGGGCAGCTTCGCCGCGTTGACCAAGTGGCCGCCGCTGACCTTGCCGACCGACACGCTCGTGCCGTCGGAAACCGCGCCGAGCTCGGCGCAGCCGACACCACCCATCGCGATCAGCGCAGCGAACAGCAGCCGGCGCACTCGCAGATTATGACACGCGTCCCGAAAAAACTTCAGCCCGGGTTTTTAGGCCCGGGCTGAAGATCTCAACGGAAGCTTAAGTCGACTACTGCTTGTCCTCGAACTCGGCGTCGATGACGTCGTCCTTCGCAGCGTCGCCCTGCGCCGGCGGTGGACCACCTGCCCCACCTTCACCTTGCGCGCCGGCCGACTTGTACATCGCCTCGGCCAGCTTGTGCGCCGACGCCTGCAGGGTCTCGAACGCCGCCCGCAGATCGTCGGGCTGCTGCGCGTCCTTGTTGCGCTCGAGCGCCGCATCGGCGTCCTTGATCGCCTCTTCGATCTGCAGCTTGTCGGCATCGCCGAGCTTGCTGCCGCTCTCGGTCACCAGCTTCTTCGTGCTGTACACGAGGGTGTCGAGCTGGTTGCGAGCTTCGATCGTCTCCTTGCGGGCCTTGTCTTCCGACTCGTGCTGCGCGGCGTCGTCGACGGCGCGCTTGATGTCGGCGTCCGACAGGCCGGACGATGCCTCGATGCGGATGTTGCGCTCGCTGCCCGTCGCTTTGTCCTTCGCCGCGACGTTCAAGATGCCGTTCGCGTCGATGTCGAACGTGACCTCGATCTGAGGCACGCCACGCGGCGCGGCCGGGATCCCCGTCAGCTGGAATTTGCCGAGCGTCTTGTTGTCCTTCGACATCGGGCGCTCGCCCTGCGCGACGTGGACCTCGACCGACGACTGGTTGTCGGCGGCGGTCGAGAACGTCTCGCTCTTGCGGGTCGGGATGGTCGTGTTGCGCGGGATCAGCACCGTCGCCACGCCGCCGAGCGTCTCGATCGACAGCGACAGCGGGGTCACGTCGAGCAGCAGGATGTCTTTGACGTCGCCGGAGAGCACGCCGCCTTGAACCGCCGCGCCGAGCGCGACGACCTCGTCGGCGTTGACGCTCTTGTTCGGCTCCTTGCCGAAGAACTCTTTGACCTTCTGCTGGACGAGCGGGATGCGCGACGAGCCACCGACGAGCACGACCTCGTGGATCTCGGAGACCTTCTTGTTCGCGTCGGCGAGTGCCTTCTTGCACGGCTCGATCGCGCGGTTGACGATGTCCTCGATCATCTGGTCGAACTTCGAGCGGCTGATCTTCTTCAGGAGGTGCTTGGGACCGGTCGCATCCGCCGTGAGGTACGGCAGGTTGATCTCGGTCTCCTGGACGTTCGACAGCTCGATCTTGGCCTTCTCGGCCGCCTCTTTGAGCCGCTGCAGCACCATCTTGTCTTTCGAGACGTCGATGCCGGTGTCTTTCTTGAACTCGGCGACCAGCCAATCCATCAGCCGGAAGTCGATGTCGTCGCCGCCGAGGTGCGTGTCGCCGTTGGTCGAGATGACCTCGACGACCTTGTCGCCGACCTCGAGCACCGAGATATCGAACGTGCCGCCGCCCATGTCGAACACGGCGATCAGCTGCTCTTTGGTCTTGTCCAAGCCGTACGCCAACGCGGCCGCGGTCGGCTCGTTGATGATGCGCTTGACGTCGAGCCCGGCGATCTTGCCGGCGTCCTTCGTCGCTTGGCGCTGCGAGTCGTTGAAGTACGCGGGCACCGTGATGACCGCTTCGGTCACCGGCTCGCCTAGATACTCGTCGGCCGCTCGCTTCAGCTTCATGAGAACGCGCGCACCGATCTCCGGCGGCGAATAACGCTTGCCGCGGATCTCGAAGCTGGTG
>DASXEF010000772.1:0-7199 GCA_036490255.1 Kofleriaceae bacterium | reverse complement strand
GTCGTCGACGACGATGATCTCAGTCGCGAGATGCTGGCCGAAGTGCTCGCGCGCGACGGCCATTCCGTCGCACTCGCCGCCGACGGCTCCGAGGCATTGCGCCGCCTCGCGAGCGCCGGCGACGCGGGCTTCGACCTCGTGATCTCCGACGTCCAGATGGCGCGCACGAGCGGTTTCGAGCTGCTTGCCGCGATCACCCGCGCGCATCCCGACACGCCGGTCATCCTCGTCACCGCGTTCGCCGATCCGCGCGCCGCGATGGACGCGGTCAGCCGCGGCGCGGCCGATTACCTCACCAAGCCGGTCGACCTCGCGCAGCTGCGGGCGACGATCGCCCGCGCGCTCGAGCGCCGCGATCGCCGCCGCGAGCATTCTCGGCTCGCCGGCTCGAGCGACGTGCTGTCGCGCCGCACGCTGATCGGCACGAGCGCCGCGATGATCGAGCTGTACAAGCAGATCGCGCAGGTCGCGCCGACCAACGCGACGATCTACATCCAAGGCGAGAGCGGCTCGGGCAAGGAGCTGGTCGCGCGGACGATCCACGAGCGCAGCCAGCGCGCGAACCGCCCGTTCGTCGCCGTCAACTGCGCGGCGCTCACCGAGAGCTTGCTCGAGAGCGAGCTGTTCGGTCACGAGAAGGGCTCGTTCACCGGCGCGATGACGACCCGGCGCGGCCTGTTCGAGGTCTCCGACGGCGGCACGCTGTTTCTCGACGAGATCGGCGACGTCACCGCGAAGCTGCAGGCGCAGCTGCTGCGCGTGTTGCAGGAGGGCCAGCTGCGCCGCGTCGGCGGCACGCAGGAGCTCACCGTCGACGTTCGCGTGATCACCGCGACGAATCGCGATCTCGCGGCCGAGATGGCGGCGGGCCGCATGCGCGCGGATCTGTTTTACCGGCTCAGCGTCGTCACGCTCGCGGTGCCCCCGCTGCGCGATCGCGGCGACGACCTCATCACGCTCGCGACGCACTTCGCCGCGCGTCACGCGCTCGAGCTCGGCCGCGCCAACCCCGAGCTCACCGAGGCGACGCTCAACGCCCTGCGCAACCGCAGCTGGCCGGGCAACGTGCGCGAGCTCGAGAACGCGATGGCCCGCGCCGTCGCGATGTGCCAACACGACGTGATCCTGCCCAGCGACCTGCCGCCGATCTCGCACACGTCGAGCGGCGATGCGTCCGGCGTCGCGATCGACGGCGATTGGCCGACCCTCGAAGTGCTCGAGCGCCGGTACATCGAAAAGGTCCTGTTGCGGGTCGATCACAACAAGACCGCTGCGGCACAAGTCCTCGGGATCGATCGCCGCACGCTCCAGCGCATGGACAAGGGGTAGTGCACGCGTCGAGCCGCGGGAGTGGGTGTCATTCCGCGGATGTGCATGCTTCGTACAGCGTTTTAATGTCGCGGTAGTGCGGCAGTCTGCCGCGCTCGTGGCTGGGGCGCCGCGGGACAATCGAGCGGTCCCGCACCCTTAACCTCAGGCACTGCGGCTGCAGTGCACTTCGCCTCATGATGCAGTCTCTCGATCAGTCGCAAGACATGTCGCTCGAAGCGATCACCCGCATCCACGTCTTGAAGGTCCTCGAAGCTTGCTCGGGTGTCCGTACGACAGCGGCTCAGGCGCTCGGGATCGACCGCAAGACCCTCTACCGGATGCTGAAGCGCTGGCAGGTCACCGAGTAGGCTGCGAGAACCTCGCGTCGCTTAACGCTAGTTCACATTGGGTCCGCGGGATAGTGCGGCCCTATGAAAGCACCGTTCGTTTCGATCCTGGCGGCGTCGCTCTGCATGCCCGCCGCGCTCGCACTCGCCGATACGCATCGCAGCCCGCGTCCGGCATCGCCGCCGAAGAAAGTCACGACGGCGCGCTCCGTCGGTGTCCACATGGCGCCGCACCCCGAGCAACCGGTTCACGCGCAGACCAACCCGGGCCACGAGTACATCGTGCACGACCCGAAGACGAACAAGGACGAGCACCACCAGGTGATCGTCGACCATCGTCCGGCGCACATCATCGATCGCGATCCGCACCTCCGCGTGATCGCACGTGGCTACCGCCCGTCGCACGACTGGGGCCGCTTCCACGTCGCGCACGGCGGCTGGTTCACGCGTTGGGGGATCACCGAGTGGAACGATGTCGGTACGGTCAGTTGCGAAGCCGTCAACGAGACGACCGGCCAGCTCTATCCGGTCTCCGAGGATCGCGATTCGCGCGGTTGGGACGACGACCAGGTCAACTCGATCCTCGATTCGGCTCTCGACGATTGCTACAGCGAAGCCAACGGCGCGACCTGCGGCCCGGCAACGCCGTCGTGCTCGTTCCAGCCGTACTGATCGCGTGAACACGGCTCCGCGGCCGCCGTCATCAGAGGTATGCGGGGCTTTTTCGCGAGGCGAAACTCGTTCGACGCGCGTTCGTTGGCAGAGGCCGCACGGGTGTCGATCGGCAGCTCGGCGCAAACCGCGGCGCTCGCCCGGATGTTCGCGCTGTTTCCCGACGAGCGCGTGATCCTCGTCGTCGATCCGGGTGGCGCGCCGATCGGCGTGGTCACACCGGATCAGGTCGCGGCGTCCTGTGACGAGCGCACGGTTGCCGACGTGATGCACGCGATCGCCTGATTCGCGTATCGTCCGCGGATGTCGCGGATGATCATCTTTCGTTCGCGGCTGCGCGAGGGCGTCGACGGCGCGTACGGACCCGACGCGGCGCACATGTTCGGGCTCGCGGTCGCGATGCCGGGGTTCGTCGGCTCGAAAGATTTCGCCGCCGATGACGGCGAGCGCTGCGCGGTGATCGAGTTCGACTCGGCCGAACATCTGGCGGCGTGGCGCGATCACGGCGAGCACGCGGCGATGCAGCAGCGCGGCCGCGATCGCTACTACAGCGGCTATCGGTTGAGCGTGTGCGAGGTGATCCGCGAGTCTCACTTCGATGGCGAGGCCGTGACGCGCCGCGACGCAGACACGCGCGCGATCGCCGAGCGCTGGCTCGACCGCTTCGAAGCACGCGACCTCGATGGCTTGCTCGCGCTCTACGCCGACGACGCGACGCACATGTCGCCGAAGATCCGCGTGCGTCATCCCGAAACCGGCGGCAAGCTCGTCGGCAAAGCCGCGCTACGAGCGTGGTGGGCCGATTCGTTCGAGCGGCTGCCACAGCTGCGTTATGTCCCGACGTCGATCACGGCCGATGGCGACCGCGCGCTGCTCGAGTACACGCGCCGGCTGCCCGGCGAGGCGGACATGCCGATCGCCGAAGTGTTCGACATCGCGCGCGGTGTGATCGTCGCCAGCCGCGTCTTCCACGGCTAGCGCGTGGGGTGTTAAGACAGCGGCGTGAGCACGCTATCCGCGGTTCCGACCGTGTCGTCCCGGCTGTCTCCCGAACAGCTGCTCAAGATCTACGACTTGATGCTGCGCGCGCGCGTCCTCGAAGAGCGCTTGATCAGCATGTACAAGCAAGGCGAGGGCTACTTCTGGATCGGCGGGCCGGGCGAAGAGGCCTTCAACGTGCCGCTCGGCCTGCTCGTCGACAAGGGCAAGGGCGTCGATCACGACTACCTGCATCTGCACTACCGATCGAGCGGCACGCTGCTGGCGATGGGCGCCGATCCGATCGATTCGCTGCGCCAGATGCGGAACCTGGCGACCGACCCGTACTCGAAGGGCCGCAACTTCGCGGGCCACTACTCGGTGCGCGAGTGGAACATCGTGCCGGTGAGCTCGCCGATCGAAGTGCAGTTCTCGATGGCGATCGGCACCGCGAAGGCGCAGAAGCACGCGAAGGGCGTCACGATCGTGCAAGGCGGCGACGCCGGCACCGCCGAAGGCGACTTCGCGACGGCGCTGGTGTGGAGCTCGCGCAAAGGCGCCGAGCTGCCGATGCTGATGATCGTCACCAACAATCGCTGGGGCATCTCGACGGCGTTCGCCGGCCAGCACGGCTACGAGCAGATCTCGGATCGCGGCAAAGCGTTCGGCATGCCGACGGCGGTCGTCGACGGCAACGACGCCGAGGCCAGCTACGCGGCGATCGCGAAGGGGCTCGACTACGTGCGGCGCGAGCGCAAGCCGTACTTGCTCGAAGCGATGGTGTCGCGGTTGCGCGGCCACTCGTCGGCGAGCGGCGCGAACATCGTCAAAGGCGAAGTCGATTGCCTCGACCAGTTCGAGCAGACGCTCGAGTCGCGCAAGCTGATGACGCGCGCGAAGTGCGACGAGCTGCGCCAGCGCTACACCGCCGAGTTGCTCGATGCGAGCAAGCGGATCGCCGGCGAGCCCGCGCCCGAAGCGAGCGACATCTACAACCACGTGTTCGCCGAAACCAACCTCGTCGGAGGTGAGTGACATGCCGAGCATGATCCAGGCGATCCGCATGGCGCTGCACGTCGGCGAGAGCCGGCTCGGCGTCACCGACATCTTCGGCGAAGACGTCGGAGCACCACTCGGCGGCGTGTTCACCGGCACGCAGGGCCTCAAGACGGCGTGGAACACGCCGCTCGACGAGCGCGGCATCGTCGGCATGGCGATCGGGCTCGCGCTCGCGGGGCAAAAGCCGGTCGCCGAGATCCAGTTCTGCGACTACGCGTTCAACACGATCGATCTGCTGAAGGTCGCCGGCAACCTGTGCTGGGCCTCCGGCGGCGATTGGAACGTGCCGATGGTGCTGATGACGCCGGTCGGCGCCGGCATTCGCGGCAGCATCTATCACTCGCACTCGTTCGACGCGCAGGCGACGCGCATTCCGGGTTGGAAGATCGTGATGCCGTCGACGCCGCTCGACGCGTATGGCCTCTTGCTCAGCGCGATCAAGGATCCGAATCCGGTCATGTTCTTGATGCCGAAGGCGCTGCTCCGCGTGAAGAGCAAAGCCGGCGAAGAAATTCCGGGCGCACCGGGCGACGACAAAGTGCTCGGCCAGCTGATCGACGCGCCGCTCGGCGATCGCACGACCTGGGCACCGCAGTGGCCCGCGCTCGAAGAGTTCTACGTGCCGATCGGCAAGGCGCGCGTCGCGCGCGAAGGCACGAGCGTCACCGTGCTGACGTACGGTCGCAACGTGCCGATGGCGGTCGCCGCCGCCGAGGAGCACGACGCCGAAGTGATCGATCTGCGCTCGCTGCATCCGTACGACTGGGACGCGATCACCGCGAGCGTGAAGAAGACGAATCGCGTGCTGTGCGTCAACGAGGACACCGAGATCACGAACTTCGGCGAGCACCTGATCCGGCGGATCTGCGAGGAGCTGTTCTACGAGCTCCACGCACCGCCGAAGCTCGTCGCCGGCGCGGCGATCCCGGGCATCGGCCTCGCCGATCATCTCGAGATGGCGAGCGTGCCGCAGATCGAATCGATCAGGGCCGCGATCGCCGAGCTCGCCGCGCACGAGCCGTAGCGCCGCTTACGCGCCGAACGAGTAGCCGGCGGCTCGCGTTGCTGCGCTGCGCCATCGCGGCGCGATCGCGGCAGTGATTGCACGTGGTTAGGTGTGGAATGGAGCTTGTAGAGCGCGCCGTGCATGAAGCTCGTGTTTGGCGTGTTGCTGGTGGTCGCGTGCGGGCCGACGGCGGTGGTCGACGAGGCCGACGGTGACGACCCGCTGAGCGGCTCGGCAGCAGCGTCGACCACGCCGATCTTGGAAGGCGCGCTGACGTGGGGCAGTGCGAGCGAAGCGCCGTTCAAAGCCGGGCTCGAGCTCGACTACTTCACGTTCTCGCTGTCGGGCTCGGCGACGGTGACGCTCGAGACCACCGGCGGCACGTCGGGCCTCGATACGATCCTCTACGTCTACGATCCGCCGAGCACGACGTCGTGGGGTGCGTATCTGGCGAAGAACGACGACGGCGGCGAAGGCAAGCTCAGCAAGCTCACGCTCCAGCTCGACGCCGGCGACTATCGCGCGCTGATCAAGCGCAAATCTTCGAGCGGTGCCGCGAACGTCGATCTCGCCGCGTCGTGCAGCGGCACCGGCTGCGCCGTCGTCCGCACCGATTGCTCGACGACCTCGCCGCGCAGCGCGACGCCGACCGTGTTCATCGGTCCCGACAACTGGGAGCCGTCGATCGAAGCCGCGATCGACAAGGCGATGACGTCGCTCGACGTCCAGATGTACCTGTTCACGATCACCGACGTCGCGACGCACATCATCGCGGCGCAGAGCCGCGGCGTCGCCGTGCGCGTGCTGCTCGACTCGAGTGAGGGCTCGAACAACGCCGCGGTCACGCAGCAGCTGACCGCCGCGAACGTGCCGAACCACCTGGACCCGACCGTGTTCTCGTTCGCGCACGCGAAGTACATGATCGTCGACAAGACGACCGCCGTGATCTTGTCGGGCAACTTCAACGTCGGTGCGACGACCGCGGATCCGGGCGGCGAGCGCAACTACGGCGTGCTCGACACCGATCCCGACGACATCGCCGATCTCCAATCGATCTACGACACCGACTGGGTCGCCGGCCCCGAGCCCGACCTCAGCTGCACGCGCCTCATCGTCTCGCCGATCAACTCGCAGGATCGCATCGTCGCGCACGTGAACAGCGCGATGCACACGCTCGACATCGAGGTGCTCTACCTCGACGACACGCTGGTGCAGAACGCCGTGATCGCCGCACAGTCGCGCGGCGTCGCCGTGCGCGTGTTGCTCAGCGATCCCGCGAAGAACCCGCAGAATACGGCCACGCAGACGCTGCTGACCAACGCCGGCATCCCGACGAAGATCCTCTACGCCAACTATCTCCACACCAAGATGATCCAGGCCGACGGCATCGCGCTCGTCGGCTCGGAAAACATGTCCGATACCTCGTTCAACAAGAACCGCGAGGTCGGCGAGCTCATCTTCGAGTCCACGCCGGCCGCGCAGATTCACGCGCAGTACGAAGCGGACTGGGCAGCGGGCGAGTAGTCACCGGACCGAAAAGGCGCCGAAAAAGCAAAGAGCCGAACGAATCGCTCGGCTCGGTTCACGCGGTGAACGCGAAACTACTTACGGAACGAGACGGCCGTTGCCGATTTCGTCACCGGCAGGCCCTGCGCTTGCGCCGAGACCTTCGCGACGTCGGGCTCGGTCGAAGCGCAGCCGTCGAAGAAGCTGTCGGTCAACAGCCACTCGTCATTGTCGCCGCATAGCCCGTAGTCCGAGATGAAGCAGTCGGTGCCGGTCGAGTCGATGATCTCGACGTCGTAGTTGTCGCACGTGAAGTTGGT
>DASXEF010000766.1:0-8891 GCA_036490255.1 Kofleriaceae bacterium | reverse complement strand
TCTGCTTGTTCGCTTCGTCGAGCAGCATGCCGACGCGCGCGTCGTCGTCGGCGCTGTCCGCGATCTTCGCCGGGCATTCGACGACGACCTCTTCGTGGTGCGGCCGCACGCCGCCTTCGACCATCCCGGGCTTGCCCACCGGGGCAGTCGCCGCGGCGGCCGGTGCCGCGACCGCCGGTAGCGGACGATGCTCGCCGGACGCCGGCGGCACTGCGGATGGCGCCGAGCTGTTGCTGCAGGCGCACGTCAGCAGGGCGACGAGCGTGGCGGCGACCCGGAACATGCCCCCGAGCATACCCGCCCGACGGCCGGAAGGCGAAACTACCGCGCGGCAAGGTACGCGTCGACCCAGAGTGCACAGTCGCGGCCTTCGGCGATCGCCCAGACCACGAGCGACGCCCCGCGCCGCGCGTCGCCGGCGCAAAACACGCCCGGCACCGTCGTCGCGAACCCGGCATCGACCAGCACGTTGCCGCGCGCGTCGAGGGCGACCCCGAGCTGACCGACCAGCCCGCGCGCATCGGCGCCGACGAAGCCGAGCGCGAGGATGACGAGCTCGGTCTCGATCCGGACCGGCGTCGCGCTGTCGATGCCGACGCCTTCGAGCGCGATCACGCGGCCGGCCTCGGCGACGAGGCGCGTCGCGCGAAACGCGAACCGGCGCTCGCCGCCTTCTTCTTGCGAGCTCGACGTGCGGAACACGAGCGGCCACGCCGGCCACGCGTTGCCCGGCGCGCGCGCATCGGACGGCTCCGACATCAGCTCGATCTGGGTCACGCTCGCGGCGCCCTGGCGCAGCGCGGTGCCGAGGCAATCCGAGCCGGTATCGCCGCCGCCGAGAATGATCACGCGCTTGCCGCGAGCGTCGATGCTCGGCGCCGGTCGCGCGCCGGCGACCACGTCATTTTGCTCGCGCAGATACTCCATCGCGAGCACGACGCCGGCGAGCTCGCGACCGGGAACGTCGAGCTCGCGCGGCCGTTCCGCGCCGATCGCGATGACGATCGCGTCGTGACGCGCGCGCAGCTCGCGCCAGTCGTCGATGCGCGCGTTGCAGCGCAGCTCGATCCCTTCGGCCGCCATGATCGCGAGACGGCGATCGATCGCGACCTTATCGAGCTTGAAGTCGGGGATGCCGATGCGCAACAAGCCGCCCGCGCGTGCCGACGCTTCGAAGATCGTCACCGCATGTCCCGCGCGATTGAGCGCGCTCGCAGCTGCGAGGCCAGCCGGTCCCGAGCCGACGACGGCGACGCGCTTGCCGGTACGCACGAGCGGCGGTCGCGGCACGATCCAGCCCGCGGCGAACGCGCGCTCGGCGATCGCACGCTCGAGCGCTTCGATCGTGACGCCGCCGAAACCGCCGTCGACCGCGAGCACGCAACTGCTTTCACACGGCGCCGGGCACACGCGGCCGGTGAATTCCGGAAACTCGTTCGTGGTCTGCAGCCAGCGCAGCGCGCCGTGCCAGTCGTCGCGCGACACCGCGTCCGCGAAGTCGGGAATCGGATTGCCGAGCGGACAACCGTGCGTGCAAAACGGCACGCCGCAATCCATGCAGCGCCCAGCTTGGTCGCGCGTCTCGGCGAGCTCGCCGGCGTGCTCGACCTCGCGCCAATCGAGCACGCGCAGCGCGATCGGCCGGCGATGCGGCGCCGCGCGATCGGTGGTCACGAAGCCGTCGAGCTTGCCCATGTCGGCTCCTGATGTCGCACCGGCGCAGCGCCGATCGGCGCCACGCAGACGAAGTGATCCAGTTGATCGAGGAGCTCGCGGCCGCGCGTGCTGCCGGTGCGGAGCACGTGCTCGGCGATCAGCGTGCGCAACAGGTCGCGATCGCGATCGCTCGGCGCGCCGAGCTCGACCATGCCGCGGTTGATCCGATCGCGCGAGCGGTCGAGCACGAACGCGATGCCGCCGCTCATCCCCGCCGCGAAGTTGCGGCCGATCGGACCGAGCACGACGACCGCGCCGCCGGTCATGTACTCGCAGCCGTGATCGCCGACGCCTTCGACGACCGCGCACGCGCCGGAGTTGCGCACCGCGAAGCGCTCGCCGGCGAGCCCGTTCGCGAACAGCACGCCGCCGGTCGCGCCGTAGAGCGCGACGTTGCCGATGATGACGTTGCGCTCCGCGACGAACGACGCCGCGCGAGGTGGGATGACGACGATGCGGCCGCCCGCCATGCCCTTGCCGACGTAGTCGTTCGCGTCACCGACCAGCTCGAGCTCGACGCCGGGTGCCAGGAACGCGCCGAAGCTCTGCCCCGCCGAGCCGGTGAAACGCACCGCGAGCGAGCCGTCGGGCAAGCCGGCCTCACCGTGGCGGCGCGCGATCTCTCCGGACACCAACGCGCCGGCGGCGCGATCGCGATTCGCGATGCCGGCGTCGTGGCGCGCGGGCAGCTGATCGAGCAGCGGGATCAACGCGTGGTCGACGTGATCGGCGAGCGACCAAGGCTGCGCGCGGATGTAGCGGCGCGGCACGCTCGCCGGCGCGACCGGCGGCGCGATCATCCCCGACAGATCGAGCAGCTTGGCCTTGCCCGCCAGTCGCTTGCGCGCACGCAACAGATCGACGCGACCGACGATGTCGTCGAGCGTGCGGGCGCCGAGCCGCGCGAGCTGAGCGCGCACGCCTTCGGCGACGAACGTGAAGTACGTGACGACGTCTTCGGGCTTGCCGGTGAACCGCGCACGCAACGCCGGATCCTGCGTCGCGATGCCGACCGAGCACATGTTCGAGTGGCACTTGCGCAACATCACGCAGCCGGTCGCGACCAACGACGCGGTGGCCATGCCGAACTCTTCGGCGCCGAGCAGCGCCGCGATCACGACGTCGCGCGACGTCCGCAGCCCACCGTCGACCTGCAACCGAACGCGATCGCGCAGGCGATTCTCGACCAGCACTTGCTGCGCTTCGGCCAAGCCGAGCTCCCACGGCAAGCCGGCGTGCTTGAGGCTCGAAAGCGGCGACGCGCCGGTGCCGCCTTCGTAGCCGGCGATCACGACGCAGCCCGCGCGTGCCTTCGCGACCCCGGCGGCGATCGCGCCGATGCCGGCTTCGCTGACCAGCTTGACGCTCACCCGCGCGCGCGGATTGACGCACGACAGGTCGTAGATCAGCTGCGCCAGATCTTCGATCGAGTAGATATCGTGATGCGGCGGCGGCGAGATCAGGGTCACGCCGGGTGCGGCTCGGCGCACGGCGGCGATCCGCGCATCGACCTTGTTGCCCGGCAGCTGGCCGCCTTCGCCGGGCTTTGCGCCCTGCGCGATCTTGATCTGCAGATCGTCGGCGTGCACGAGGTAGGTCGGCGTCACGCCGAATCGTCCGGACGCGACCTGTTTGATCGCGCTCGCCCGAGAATCGCCGTTCGCGTCGCGCGTAAACCGATGCGGCTCTTCGCCGCCTTCGCCGCTATTCGAACGCCCGCCGAGCCGGTTCATCGCGATCGCGAGCGTCTCGTGCGCCTCGGCGCTGATCGAGCCGAACGACATCGCGCCGGTGACGAACCGCGCCACGATCGCGCTCGCCGGCTCGACGTCGTCGAGCGCGATCGCTTCACCCGGCTCGATCTGCAACAACCCGCGCAACGTGACGAGCGCGCGCTCTTCGTCGTCGCACAGTCGCTCGAACTCGCCGAAGCGTTCGCGATCACCGCGGCGCACGGCGTCTTGCAGCGCCGCGATCGTGCTCGGGTTCCATTTGTGGACCTCGCCGGTGCGGCGCCAGCGATATTCGCCGCCGACCGGCAGCCGATCGCCGGCGCGCGACCAGCCGCGCGTGTGCCGCGCGATCGCTTCGTCGCCGAGCTCGTCGAGCCCGACGCCGCCGATCCGCGACGGCGTGCCCGCGAAGTACGCGTCGATCACGTCGCGATCGATCCCGACCGCTTCGAAGATCTGCGCGCCGCGATACGACTGCACCGTCGAGATCCCCATCTTCGACATGACTTTGAGCAGGCCGTCTTCGAGCGCGCCGATGTAGCGCGCTTCGCTCGCGCCCTGCGCGACGACGGTGTCGAGCGCGAGATACGGATTGACGGCGGCCGCGCCGTAACCGACGAGCAGCGCGATGTCGTGAACCTCGCGCGCCTCCGCGGTCTCGACCACGAGGCCCGCTTGCATCCGCGTGCCCTCGCGGACGAGGTGTTGCTGGACCGCCGCGAGCGCGAGCAGCGCCGGAATCGCGACGTGGCTCGCCGACACGCCGCGATCCGACAAGATCAGCACGTTCTTGCCGTCGTCGATCGCCGCGCTCGCAGCCGCGCACAGCTTCGCGATCGCCTTGCCGAGCCAACCGCGGCCGTACGCGACCGGCCACACCAACGGCAACACGACCGGATCGAACACGCCTTCACGGACGGCGCGGATCTTCGCGAGGTCGGCGCTCGAGATGATCGGGCCGCGCAGGTGGAGCTGGTGGCATTGCTCCGGCGACTCGTCGAACGTGTTGCCGTCGGGGCCCATCGTGGTCTCGAGCGACATCACGGCCGCTTCTCGGATCGGATCGATGGGCGGATTCGTGACCTGAGCGAACAGCTGGTGGAAGTAGCGCGACAGCATCGGCGCGCGCTCCGACAGCACCGCGAGCGGCGTGTCGGTGCCCATCGAGCCGACCGGTTCCTTGCCGGTCTGGGCCATCGGCGCGATCACGAGCTCGAGATCTTCGTCGGTGTAGCCGAACGCGCGTTGCAGCCGTAGCAGTGCGTCGCCGGTGATCCGTTCGGGCGTCGGCGCATCGGGTTGATCGGCGAGCTCGAACAAGTTCTTGTCGAGCCACTTGCGATACGGCCAACGCCCGGCGACTTCGCGCTTGAGCTCGCCGTCGTCGACAATGCGGCCCTCGGCGGTATCGACGATGAACATCTTGCCGGGCGACAACCGGCCCTTCGCGACGACCTGCTCCGGCGGGATGTCGAGCACGCCGACCTCGGACGCGAGCACGACGCGATCGTCGGTGGTGAGCGTCCACCGCGCCGGCCGCAGACCGTTGCGATCGAGCGTCGCGCCGACGATCTCACCGTCGGAAAATACGATCGCGGCTGGGCCGTCCCACGGCTCGACCAACGACGCGGCGTAGCGGTAGAAGCTGCGCCGATCGTCGTCCATCTCGGCGCCGGCGTTCTCCCACGCCTCGGGGATCATCATCATCATCGCGTGCGGTAGCGTGCGGCCGCCGAGCGTGAGTAGCTCGACCATGTTGTCGAACTGCGCCGAGTCGCTCTTGCCCGGCACGATGATCGGCTGCAGCCGATCGAGGCCACCCGAGAAGCGCGCGCTGTGGAGCTGGCTCTTACGCGCGGCCATCCAGTTGGTGTTGCCGCGCAGCGTGTTGATCTCGCCGTTGTGCGCGATGTAGTGGAACGGCTGCGCGAGATCCCAGGTCGGAAACGTGTTGGTCGAGAACCTCGAGTGCACGACCGCGATCGCGCTCGCCATCGCCGGGTGCTGGAGATCGACGAAGAACTTGGCGAGTCGATCGGGCAGCAGCAGGCCCTTGTAGACGATTGTCTCGGTCGACAAGCTCGCGACGTGAAAGTAGCCGGCCGGATCCGCGCCGCGCTCGCGGATGCGATTTTCGGCGAGCTTGCGGATCACGAACAGCGTGCGCTCCCACGCCGACGGCGGCACGCGGCGCATGCGCACGAACACCTGGCGAAAGATCGGCAGCGAGCTCGTGCCGACGCGGCCGACCTGCGCGAGATCGATCGGCACGTCGCGCCAGCCGAGCACGCGCTGACCTTCGTCGACGATCGCCGCCTCGAGCAGCGCCTCGCACGATGCCTGCAGCGTGGGATCGGGCGGCAAGAACACGTTGCCGACCGCGAATCGCCCGGCCGGCACGTCGAACCCGAGCGGCAACGAGCTGAAGAACGCCTCGGGTAGCTGGAGCTGGATGCCCGCGCCGTCGCCGGTGTCCGGATCCGCGCCGGTCGCCGCGCGATGGGCGAGCCGCGCGAGCACTTCGAGGCCATCGTCGACGATCGATCGCGACCGCACGCCGCGCAGATTCGCGACGAAGCCGACGCCGCAAGCGGCACGTTCGCGGTTCATGACGCGGTGAGTCTAACGCCATGCGTCGGCCGACGCATCACCCGAATCAGGGCGTGTCGCGGACGGCCTTCATCTTGTCCAACACGACGGCGCCCGGCACGCCGGCCTTCGTCGAGCACTCCGTCAGCCGCTTCGCCTGCTTGATCGCCTCGGTCTGGTCGCCGCTCAGGTCCGGGTTGGACCTCGCGAGCTCGACGAAATCGTCGAGGACCTTTTCAGCGCACGTCGCATCGCTGCACGCGCACGCCTGATCCGCGAGCTTCTCGATCCGCTTCGAGGCGTCGCTGCAACCGACGAGGAACACCAAGATCGCGAGCCGCTTCATGGCGCGACCATATCAAGCATCGGCCCAGTTGGCGCCGACCCCGATGTCGACCTCGAGCGGCACGTCGAGCTGGTAGACGCCCTCCATCTCCTGCTTGAGCGCGGCACCGAGCTCGTCGGCCAGCTCCGGCGGCGCCTCGAACACGAGCTCGTCGTGGACGGTCAGCAAGAGCTGCACGGGCCATTGTTCGCGACGGATCCGCTCGGTCGTGCGCAGCATCGCGAGCTTGATCAGATCGGCGCCGGTGCCCTGCATCGGCGTGTTTTGCGCGACGCGCTCGGCGGCGTGACGCGCGGCCGGGCTCTTCGACATCAAGTTGGCGATCGGCCGCCACCGGCCTAGCAACGTGCGCGCGCCGCCTTGCGCGCGTGCGACCGCGACGATCTCGTCCATGAACTTGTGGATCGTCGGGAAGCGCTGGAAATACCGGCGCGAATACTCGGCGGCCTGGTTGCGCGTGATCTCGAGCGTGCGCGCGAGCCCGAAGTCGCTCTGGCCGTACGACAGGCCGTAGTTGACGGCTTTCGCGATCCGGCGCTGCTCGGCGGTGACCGCTTCGCGCGGCACGCTGAACACTTCGGCGGCGGTTTGCGTGTGGACGTCGACGTGATCGCGAAACGCGGCGCTGAGCAGCGGATCGCCCGAGAGGTGCGCCAAGATCCGCAGCTCGATCTGCGAGTAATCGGCGGCGATCAGGATCTTGCCGGGCGCCGCGATGAAGCCCTTGCGGATCTTCATGCCGAGCTCGCTGCGGATCGGGATGTTCTGCAGATTCGGATCCTGTGACGAGATCCGGCCGGTCTCGGCGACGACCTGGTTGAACGTCGTATGGATGCGGCCGGTCTTCTGCCAGATCAGCGGCGGCAGCGCGTCCAAGTACGTGCCCTTGAGCTTGGACAGCTCGCGGTGATCGAGGATCGGCGGAATGATCGGGTGCTCGAGGTTCTCGAGCGTCTCCGCCTCGGTCGACCAGCCGGTCTTGGTGCGGCGCACGCCCTTGGTGTCGAGCCCGAGCTTGTCGAACAGCAATTCGCCGAGCTGCTTGGGCGAGCCGATGTTGAACTCGCTGCCGGCGAGCTTGTAGATGTGCTGCTCGAGCACGTCGAGCCGGGCCTCGACCTCGTTCGACAGCTGCTTGAAGTGCGGCACGTCGATGTGGATGCCGACGCGCTCGACCTCGGCGAGCAGACGCGCGCACGGCAATTCGATCGTGCGATAGAGCTTGTCGAGCCCGCCGCTCGCGAGCCGCTCGGGTAGCTGCTCGGCCACGCCGAGCATCGCGTCGGTGATCGCGCCGGCCCATTGCGCGGCGCGCTCGACCTCGACGCCTTCGAGCGTCTTCTTGCCGCCGCGGCCGGCGAGCTTCGCGCGCTCGGCGACGAGCACGCCGGCCAACCGCGCGGCGACGGCTTCGCCGGCTTCGGCGTCTTGCGTCGGATCTAACAAGAACGCGGCGAGCATCGTGTCGTCGACCACGCCGTTGACCTCGACGCCGTACGCCGCGAACGATCGGATCACGGCCTTGGAGTCGTGACAGATCTTCGCGATCGTCGGATCTTCGAGCGCGTTGTAGAGCGGCTTGAGATCGGCTTCGGGCGGCGGTGCCGGCGCGCCGATGTAGCGATGACCGATCGGCACGTAGGCCGGCGCGTGGCCGCGGATCGCGATCACGATCGCGACGAGACGCGCGCGCTCGGTGCGCTCGGGATCGAGCTCGACGCTGATCGCAAACGTGCCGGCGCGTTCTGCTTCGCGCGCGAGCTCGGCGATCCCGCTACCGGTGACGATCCGCGCGTCTTCCCGTGCCGGAGCGTGCGCGACCGGTGCGGCTTCGGGCGCCGGCACGACGACCATGTCGTCACTCGGCGGCATCTTCATCTTCACCTTCTCGACCAGCACGCCGAACTCGAGCTCGGTGAACAGCTGGAGCAGCCCCGGCAAGTTCCAGTCGGTGACGACGAGATCCTCGAGCTTCACCGGCAGCGGCACGTCGCGCTTGAGCTCGACGAGCTCGCGCGAGATCCGCACGCGCTCGAGCTGCTCGGGATCGGAGAACGGCTGCTTGGTCGCGATCCGCGGCACGATCGGGTTCGCGTCGATCAGCGCCTGCAGCGAGCCGTATTTTTCGAGCAAGCCGGCGGCGGTCTTGTCGCCGACGCCTTTGAGGCCGGGGATGTTGTCGGACGTATCGCCGGTGAGCGCCAAGAAGTCCGGAATCTGTTCCGGCGGCACGCCCATCTTCTTGATCACTTCGTCGCGCGTGTACGTCTTGGCGTGCAGCGCGTCGATCATCGAGACGTGATCGCCGATCAGCTGCATGATGTCTTTGTCGGCGCTGTAGATGACGACTTCCCAGTCTTTGGCGCGCGCCATCTTCACGAGCGTCGCGATCACGTCGTCGGCTTCGACGCCCGGGATCGCGAGCACCGGCCAGCCGAGCCCTTCGACGATCTTCGCGAAGTACTCCATCTGAACTTGCAGCTCTTCGGGCGGCTCTTTGCGGGTCG
>DASXEF010000741.1:0-6335 GCA_036490255.1 Kofleriaceae bacterium | reverse complement strand
CGCACTCGCCGATCTGTCGCGCGCGTTCCCGCTCGCGCCGCGCGATCAGCTGATCGAAAACCAGCTGCAATCGCTCGCCCGCTCCGTCGGCGACTACACGACGCTCGGCATCGCGTATCTCGAAGCGATCGGCGCGCTCGGTCGCGACGGCGACAAGCGCGAGGCCGCACGGCTGCGCTTGGCGTACGCCGATCTCGCGAGCGATCACTTGAACGACGCGCCGCAGGCCGCCGAGGCCTATCACCAGGTCGCCGAAACCGAGCCCGGCAATCGCCGCGCGGTGCAGGCGTTCGCGACGCTCGGCGCGCGGCTCGGCAAGTGGACCGATGCGGCGAACGTCGTCGTGCGGTTCGCGAGCGTGCGCGAGGCGTTCGACGACGAGCTGCTCTCGATCCTCGAAGCCGCCGCGATGCAAAGCGGCCAGCAAAGCGAGCTCGCGAACGCACTCGCGGAAGCGCTCGACAAGCACAAGTTGCCCGGCGCCGTCGCCGCGCAACTGCACTACCGGCTCGCCGCGCTGCATCGCGATCGCAAGGACAAAGCGGCCGCGATTGCGTCGCTGCGCCGCGCGCTCGAGCTCGGCGGCGAGCGCCTCGCGTGGTTGCAAGAGCTCGTCGTGCTCGAGCGCGACTACGCCGGCGCGCAGGGCTCGCCGCAATTGCTCGACGTGTTGCGCCGGCTCGCCGATTCCGACGCCAAAGATCTCGACGCGCTCGTCGGCGCCGCCGACGTCGCGGCGAAGCTCGGCGAGCGCGAGCAAGCACTGCAGATTCTCTCCGCCGTGCTCGGCCGCGCGACCGCCGCGTGGCGCGGCACAGCGGCGATCCGCTCGGCGCGCTCGGTCGATGCCGTCGCGAAGTGGTCGATCGACGGGCTCGTCGATCTGTATCGCACCGGCGGCCGCGCACGCGCCGCGGTCGACACGTTGGTCGAAGCCGCCCGCTTGCCGTTCGATGCTGCGACGCGCCGCGACATGCGGTTGCGCGCCGCGCAGCTCGCGACCGTCGAGCTCGGCGACAACGCCGCGGCGATCGACATGTATCGCAGCGTGCTCGCGAGCCAGCAAAACGATCTCGAAGTGATCGAGCGGCTCGCGCACTTGCTCGCGGTCGAGGATCGCGTGCCCGAATTGCTCACGCTGCGCCAGATCCAGCTCGGCCTCGAATCGGATCAGGACCGCAAGCTCGAGCTCCGGCTCGAGCTCGCGAAGCTCGTCGGTGTCGTCGAAGAACGCGGCGGCCGGCTCGACGCGCTGCGCGCGAACCTTGAAGATCGCCCGGGCCACGAAGCCTCGGTCGATGCCGTCGCGCACTTGCTGTCGAGCAAGGGCCAGCACCGCCAGCTCGCCGACTTGCTCGAAACGCAGGCGCAGCGGCTCGAGACCGGCGGCGATCTGTCGCGCGCGTCGAAGCTGTGGGCGCGCTACGCCGGCGTCGCCGAGCACGATACGAAAGAGATCGAACGCGCGATCAGCGGCCATCGCCGCGTCGTCGCGCTCGCGCCGACGTCGGATTCGCTGCGCGCGCTCGCGCGGCTCAACCTCGAGCGCGGCCAATCGGCGCAGGCCGTGCCGTGGCTCGAGAGCTTGCTCGGCACCGTCGCGCCGAGCGAGCGCTTGCTCGTCGTGCAACAGCTCGCGAAGGCACACCTGGCGGCGAACCAGCCCGACCGCGCGATCGCCGCGATCGAGGTCAACGTCGACGACAAGGCGCCGGCGATCGAATTGCGCCGGCTGCTCGCCGAGCTCTATCGCAAGGCCGAGTTGTGGGAGCCGCTCGCGCGTCACCTCACGCGGTCGCTGCCGCTGCTGAAAGAAGACGAGAAGCTCGCGCGCGACTTCGCCCGCGAAGCCGTGATGATCTATCTGCAGAAGCTCGGCTCGCCCGCGCTCGCGATTCCCGCGCTCGAAACCGCGCTCGCGCTCGATCCCACCGACAAAGATCTGCGGACCGCGCTCGCGACCGGCCAGCGCGTCGCCGGCAAGCTCACCGAAGCCCGCACGCTGCTCGGCGAGCTGATCGCCGATTTCGGTCGCCGTCGCTCGCCCGAGCGCGCCGCGTTGCACGTCGAGCTCGCGCGCGTCGCGCAGGCCGAAGGCAAGATCGACGAAGCGATGGCGGAGATGGATTCCGCGTCGAAGATGGACGCGACGAACGCGTCGATCCAGAAGGAGCTCGCCGAGATGGCGCGCGCCGCCGGCCAGGTCGACAAGGCCGAGCGCACGTATCGCGGGCTCTTGCTCGTCGTGCGGCGCACGCCGCCGGGCGATGACGAGAACGCCGTCGGCGCCGCCGAAGTGCTCTACGAGCTGCATCAGCTCGCGAAGTCGCGCGGCGAATCCGATCAGGCGAAAGAATTGCTCGAATCGGCGATGGAGTCGGCGATCCAATCGGATGCCGGCGTGCGGCGGTTGCGCCGCTCGTTGCTCGCGCACGACGAAGGCCAGCGCCTGCTCGAAGTCCTCGAGAAGCGACTCGCGACCAACCCCGAGCCGCAATCGCAGGCGCGCATGCTCGGCGACATGGCCGAGGCGCTCGACCAGCAGCTCAAGCGGCCGAACGAGGCGCTCGATGCGCTCATCAAGGCGATCAACGCCGTGCCGTCGCGGTTGGATCTGCACGATCGCGCGCGCGAGCTCGCGAAGCGGATCCACGCGACGCCGAAATACGTCGAGTCGATCGAGTCCGTCGTCGACAGACTGCGCCGCAAGGACGATCCGCCGCTGATCGCGAACATCTTGATGCGCGCCGGCGAAGCGCTCGAGCTCGACGCCAGCGATCTGCGCGGCGCCGCGAACCTGTATCGCAGAGTCGAAATCCTCGGCGAAAAGCTCGCCGAAGCGTTCTACGCGCAGGCGCGCGTTGCCGCCGCGCTCGGCGATACCGCCGAGCAAGCGCGCACGCTCGACAAGATGTTCGAGCTCGCGGGCACCGACACCGAGCCCACGCCGCAGCAAGTCGACGCGCTGTATCGGCTCGCCGAGATCTTCATCGGCAGCGACACGCGCCGCAAGCAAGGCATCGAGTTGCTCGAGCGCGCGTTTGCCGCCGAGCCGCGGTGGGGCCAAGCCGGCCGCTTGCTCAAGCTCGCCGCCGTGCATCAGCCCGACGACGAAAAGATCCTCGCGATGTACGAGCGGGTCGCGCGCAACGGCGGCGATCAGGAGCTGCTGCTCGACTTCTTGGAGCGCCGCGCCGGGCTCGCATCGGCGACGCCGGGCCAGATCCGCGAAGCCGTCGACCTCGCGATCGAGCTCGCACACGAAGAGCGCGCCGAAGCGCTGCTCGTGCGTGCCGTCGCGGCCGCGCGCGATACCGCCGACGGTCTCGGCTCGGCGCCGTGGGCCGTGCTCGCGCTCGCCGAGCGCCGGCTCGCCGCGAATGACCTCGTGCAAGCGCGCGATCTGACGTACGAGATTGCGCCGATCGCCGAGGCCGATCAGATCGACGGCCTGCTCATGCGGATCGCGACGCGCGCGCTCGCTCATCGCAAGATCGAGCTCGCCGCCGATGTCTACGAGTTCTTGCGCGAACGCAGTCCCGCCGATCGCGCCGTGTGGCAGCCGCTGCTCACGATCTATCGCGAGACCGGCGACGGCGATCGGCTCGGCAGCGTGGTCAGCTCGACGCTGCCCGCACTCGTCACCGCCGGTGAACGCAACGCGCTGCGCATCGAGCACGCGAAGTTCCTGATCGAAAACCTCAAGCGCCATCACGACGCACTCGACGTGCTGCGCGACGGCCTGCGCGACGATCCCGACAACCTCGAAGCCGCGCAGCTCTACGAAGACACGTTGCGCGAGCTCGGCGACGACGACGGCATCGCCGAGTTCTTGTGGTCGCGGTTCGAAGACGCGCAGCGCCGCGGTCACCGCGACTCGACGGTCGACGTCGCGTTGCGGCTCGGCGAGCTGCTCGAGAAGCAAGGCTCGCCCGATACCGTGCGCGTGTATCGCGCCGCGCTGATCATCGCGCCCGACGATCGCGAGATCTTGCGGCGCGTCGTCGGCAAGCTCGACACCAATGACAACCCGCGCGAAGGCGCGCTGCTCATGGAGCGCTTGCTCGCAGTCGAGAGCCCGGAGCGCGCACCGACGCTCGCCGGCAAGCTCGCGACGATGTGGGAAGCCGCCGGCGACTTCAAAGGCGTGCAGCGCACGCTCGAGCTCGCGCACAAGAGCGCGCCCGACGATGCTGCGATCCACGATCGGCTCGAGCAGTGGTATCGCGATCACGAGCAATGGGCAGAGCTCGCCGAGCTGATGGTGCGCGACGCCGAACGCTCGAGCGATACGGCGGGCGTGCAGCGCCTGCGCGAAGCCGCGAGCGTGTACTCGGGGTTCTTGGGCCAGCCGCTCAAGGCCGCCGACGTGCTGCGCAAGGCTCGTTTGCGCGCGCCGCACGTCGCCGAGCTCGTGACCGACCACGCAGCGGCGCTCGCGGCCGCCGGCGAGCTCGACGCCGCGCAACGCGCGATCGGCGAAGCGCTCGCGACCGTCGAAGGTAGCGGCCGCACCGGCTTATTGCTGTTGCGGGCGAGCTTCCGCCAGCAACTCGGCGACGACGCGTCGGCGGTGCAGGACCTCACCGAGGCGTACGCGCTCGACAAAGATCGCGTGACCGAGAGCCTCGTCAACGGGCTCGAACGGCTACGCGCGCGTGCGGAGCGCGACGGCGACATGCCGACCGAGCGCCGGGCGACGCTCGAGCTCTCGAAGCTGCTCACGCAGCACGGCGAGCTCGAACGCGGTCGTTCGTTCCTCGTCGGTTGGATCGAGCGCGACACGCGCGATGCAGAGCCGCTGTACATGCTCTGCGATCTCGACGCGTCGATCGAGCACTGGGACGGCGTGTCGGCGGCGGCGACGCGGCTCGCGTACGTCACCGAAGGCGCCGATCAAGTGACGGCGGCGCTGCGCGTCGTCGACGCGTCGCAGAAAGCCGGCCGGCCCGGTGAAGCGGTCACCGTGCTCGAGCTCGTGCATCAAGCGCAGCCCGGCGTCGAGGTCATCCGCGACAAGCTGCGCGATTCCTACGAAGCGGCCGGCGAATTCCGCCAGCTCGCCGGAATCTTGATCGCCGATGCCGAGCACGGCAGTGATCCCGCGGCGCGCTACACGAACTATCGCCGCGCGGCCGAGCTGTTGCTCTACCAGCTCGAAGATGCGGCCGGCGCGCAAACGCCGGCGCAAAAAGCGCTCGAGCTGCAACCCGACGATCACGGCGCGTTGATGCTCAACGTCGACGTGCTCATCACGAGCGGCCAACTCGAAGATGCCGGCCGCACGCTCGAAGCCGCGATCTCGGCGCAGAAAAAGCGCACGCCCGAGCTCGCCGTCGCGCAGCAGCGGATGGGCCGCGTGTGCGCGATGCTCAACGATAAAGACGGCCAGCTCAACTGGCTCAAGAAGGCGTTCGACGTCGATCGCAAGAACGCCGAAGTAGCCGCCGAGCTCGCGCAGCTCGCGACCGAAATCGGCGACTACGAGCTCGCGCTCAAACCGCTGCGCGCCATCACGCTCATGGACAACCCGTCGCCGGTGACACGGCCGATGGCGCTGCTCTGGGAAGCGAAGATCGAGCACGCACGCGGCAATCGCGCGAAGGCCGAGCTGTGGGCGAAGAAAGCGCTGCGTGAAGATCCCGCGTTCGCCGACGCGCAGCAGTTCCTCGACGAGCTCCAATAGGGACGTAGTCCATTAACGCAACTTGGCGCGCGCAAGTCGCTGAGATTGTTGGGCAGCCGAGGGACGTACTAAAGCGAGCGCGAAACGATCGCGCTCTCCGACGAGAAACGCCGAAGGGACGGACCGCAGTTGCGAGTGCAACTGTAGTGCGTCCCTCGTGGCATCTGTAATTTCAGGGGCTTCCGAGCTCGAAGTTGCGCTAATGGACTACGTCCCCGATTCACGCGACTTGGATCTGCAGCGGCATCGCCGAGTCGTGGTTCGCGTTGACGGTCAGGTTGGTGACGACGTTGCCGCCGAGGTCGGTCTCGAACGAGCCGGCTTGGTTGCACGCGATCGTCTGGGTCTGGCCGTCGGCGTACGTGACGGTCACGCCGTAGATCTCGGTGCCCGCGTCAGCGGCGATCCGCAGCGTGTCGATCGTGCGGCCGGCGCCGAGGTCGATCGTCTGCGTGCCGTCGAACGCGAAGTCGAACGAGCCGACCGTCGCGAAGCCGTCGGTGTAGATCGGCGCCGCTTGGCCGATCACGATCGGGCGAAAGATCGGGCGAGCGATCGGGCGCCAGATCGGATGCAGCACCGGGCGAATCACGACCGGGCCGTGGCCGTAACCGTAGCCATAACCGCCGCGAGAAATCGGGTTACGTAC
>DASXEF010000717.1:0-12032 GCA_036490255.1 Kofleriaceae bacterium | reverse complement strand
GCGGACATGTCCCATTTGCCGTCGTAGTCGAAGTCGGCCTTCTCGTAGAGCGGCATGCCCTTGCGGTTGTAGGCGACGACCCAGTCTTTGCGGCCGTCGTGATCGAAGTCGACCTGCTTGCAGGTCATGAACTCGACCTTGGTGCCGCCTTCGTCTTCGGTCTTGTACAAGCGCCACACGTCCGGGCGGTTGTCGTGGTTCAGATCGTAGGTGACGACGTTCTTGCCCGCGGTATCGCAGAGCGTCGGATCGACCTTTGGAATGCTGGCGTCGGACAGCTCCTTCGGCGTCGTGTCCTTGTTGCCGCTGTGACAGCCGGCGAGGACGGCACACAAGGCCGCGAGTTTCGAGAGCTTCGCCATCTGTCCAGAGCCTAGTCGGGCTCCTGAGTCGATGCAACGTTGACCCCCAGCATATGGTCACGTAGGGTCACTGTCTTGGCGCGTAAGAAGATCTCGACGACGGTGTACATCACGCCGGAGCAAGACGCGCAGCTCAAAGCGCTGCACGAGCGAACGCGCGTGCCCATGGCCGAATACATCCGCCAAGGCATCGATCTCGTCCTCGACAAGTACCGCGATCAGCTCCCCGGGCAAGTAGACCTGCGGCTGCCGTCACGCTAACAACCTGCAGCCTCTCCGTGTCGTTTCCCGCCGATCGCATCCGCAACTTCTCGATCATCGCGCACATCGATCACGGCAAGACCACGCTCGCCGATCGGATCCTCGAAGCATGCGGCGCCGTCACCGCGCGCGAGGCGCAAGCTCAGATGCTCGACTCGATGGATCTCGAGCGCGAGCGCGGCATCACGATCAAGGCGCAGTCGGTCCAGCTCCACTACAAGGCCGACGACGGCATGGTCTATCAGTTCCACCTGATCGACACGCCGGGCCACGTCGACTTCCACTACGAAGTGTCGCGGTCGTTGGCCGCGTGCGAAGGCGCGTTGCTCGTGGTCGACGCCGCGCAAGGGGTCGAGGCGCAGACGCTCGCGAACGTCTACGTCGCGCTCGACAACAACCTCGACATCGTGCCGGTGCTCAACAAGATCGATCTGCCCGTCGCGCGACCGGATTGGGTCAAGCAGCAGATCGAGGACACGATCGGACTCGACGCGTCCAACGCGCTGCTCGTCTCCGCGAAGACCGGCGTCGGCATTCACGAGATGCTCGAGGCGATCGTCGATCGCATCCCACCGCCCGTCGCCGATCGCGAGGCGCCGCTGTCCGCGCTGATCTTCGATAGCTGGTGGGACACGTTCCGCGGCGTCGTCGTGCTCGTGCGCGTGATGACGGGCCGGATCGTCAAAGGCACCAAGCTCAAGTTCTGGAACACCGACGTCGTCTACGACTGCACGATGATCGCGGTGCGCCGGCCGGCGGTGTTCGAGGTCGACTCGCTCGAGGCAGGGCAGGTCGGCATCCTCGCGGCGTCGATCAAAGACATCGCGCACGCGCGCGTCGGCGACACGGTCACCGACGCCGATCGGCCGTGCGCCGCGCCGCTGCCGGGCTTCAAGACCGTGCAGCCGATGGTCTACGCCGGCTTGTTCCCCGTCGACGCGGCCGATTATCAGGATCTCAAAGACGCGCTCGGCAAGCTCGTGCTCAACGACGCGTCCGTGACGTACGAGCCGGAGACGTCGAGCGCGCTCGGCTTCGGGTTTCGCACCGGCTTCTTGGGTCTGCTCCACATGGAGATCATCCAGGACCGGCTTGAGCGCGAGTTCAACCTCAACCTCATCACGACCGCGCCGAGCGTGCGCTACCGCGTGAAGCAGCCCGACGGCGAGATCGTCGAGCTCGACAACCCTGCCAAAGTTCCCGATCAGGGCAAGTACCAGGCGATCGAAGAGCCGATCATCAACGCGACCGTGCACCTGCCGCAGGAGTACGTCGGGCCGATCATGCAGCTGTGCCAGGAGCGGCGCGGCGTGCAGCTCGGCCTGCACTACGACCCGGGCGGCCGCGTGCGCGTCGTCTACGAGATGCCACTGGCAGAGATCGTGTTCGGGTTCTACGATCGACTCAAGACGATGTCGCGCGGCTACGCGTCACTCGACTACGAACCGGCCGGTTATCGCGAGGCGGACCTGATTCGCCTCGACGTGCTCGTCAACGGCGAGCGCGTCGACGCGCTCTCGATCGTCACGCATCGCGACACGTCGTACCATCGCGGCGTCGAGCTGTGCTCGAAGATGAAGGACGTGGTGCCGCGCCAGATGTTCGACGTCGCGATCCAGGCCGCGATCGGGAGCCGCGTGATCTCGCGAACGACGGTGAAAGCGGTCCGCAAGGACGTCACCGCGAAGTGCTACGGCGGTGACATCACCCGCAAGAAGAAGCTGCTCGAGAAGCAAAAAGAGGGCAAGAAGCGCATGAAGTCGGTCGGCTCGGTCGAGCTGCCGCAAGAAGCGTTCTTGACCATCCTCAAGGTGGATTGAGGCGATCATGCGCGCGAGCCTGCTCGACTTTCGCGTGCGCAAAGAAGCGCGTCACCTCGTGCGCGAGGCGCGCGCGGCGCTCGCGGTCAAGCGCGGGCTCAAGAGCAAGAGCGGCGGCGAGCTCGAGCCGGTCGCGACCGCGATGGACGACGCGCTGCGCACCGACGATCGCACGCGCGTGCGCCGCCAGTTGCCGCAGCTCGACGCGCTCGTCGACGAGCTGATCCGCCGGCCCGCGAAATCGACGCTGCGCGACTACGTCGAATCGATCGGCGCGGCGATCTTGATCGCGCTCGCGCTGCGCGCGTTCGTGGTCGAGGCGTTCAAGATCCCGTCGTCGTCGATGTATCCGACGCTCGAGATCGGCGACCACATCTTCGTCAACAAGTTCATCTACGGCGTGCGCATCCCGTGGACGACCACGAAGCTGTTCGAGCTGCGCGGCCCGCATCGCGGCGAGGTGATCGTCTTCATCTATCCGTGCGATCCGGATCGCGACTACATCAAGCGCGTGATCGCGACCGCCGGCGAGACCGTCGAGACCCGCTGCGGCGTGCTCTACGTCGACGGCGTCGCGGTGCCCGACACGTTCGTCGCGCAGGAGAGCTATCGCGACTACGACGAAGATCGCGAGCAGTGGGCGACCGAGCTCACGAACGTCAACCGCTACCACGAGAACGTGCCCGATCACGCGTACAGCGTGTACGGCTACCCGCAGCTGTCGCCGAATACGAGCGGCGTGCGTAACTTCCCGACGGAAGGCGTGGTGCCTCAGTGCGGCAAGACCACGACGCCGCCGCAGGTGTTCGGCCGCGTCGAGCCGGACGTGCCGGGGTCGACCAACGATCCGACGTGCACGAAGCCCGGCTTCCACTACGTCGTGCCGCCCGGCCACATCTTCGCGATGGGCGACAACCGCGATAACTCGAACGACTCGCGCGTGTGGGGCTCGGTCCCGCTCGACAACGTCAAAGGCAAGGCGCTGTTCATCTGGCTGTCGTACGGCCAGCTCGATCGCAAGGACTGGAAGAGCTTCATCCGCTTCGGGCGCGTCGGCGACTTCGTGGACTGATCGACCATGCGGGCGCAAATCCTCGATTTCCGCGTCCGCCGAGAAGCGCGTCATTTGGTGCGCGAGGCGCGCGCCGCGCTCGCGGTCAAACGCGGGCTCAAGACCAAGCGCGGTGACGAGCTCGAGCCGGTCGCGGTCGCGATGGAAGATGCGCTGCGCACCGACGATCGCGCGGGCGTGCGCCGGCAACTGCCACAGCTCGACGCGCTGGTCGACGAGCTGACCCATCGCCCGACGAAATCGTCGCTGCGCGAGTACATCCAATCGATCGGCACGGCGATCCTGATCGCGCTCGCGCTGCGCGCGTTCGTGGTCGAGGCCTACAAGATCCCGTCGGCGTCGATGTATCCGACGCTCGAGATCAACGATCACATCTTCGTCAACAAGTTCCTCTACGGCGTGCGCATCCCGTGGACGTTGACGAAGTTGTTCGAGCACAGCCCGAAGCGCGGCGACGTGATCGTCTTCATCTATCCGTGCGAGCCCGAGCACGACTTCATCAAGCGCGTCGTCGCGACGGCAGGACAGACGGTCGAGACCCGCTGCGACGTGCTCTACGTCGACGGCGTCGCGGTACCCGACACGTTCGTCGATCACGAGACGTTCCGCGACTACGACGAAAACTCCGAGCAATGGGCGTCGACGCTGACGCAGGTCGATCGGTTTCGCGAGAGCGTGCCCGGCCACGCGTATCACGTGTACGGCAACCCGAGCATGTCGACGGATAGCAGCGGGCCGCGCAACTTCCCGATCGATCCGTCGTCGGTGCCGTCGTGCGGCAAGGTCACGACACCGCCGCAGGTGTTCGGTCACATCGAAGCGGATCCGAAGCTCGACGACAAGACGTGCACGAAGCCCGGCTTTCACTACGTCGTGCCGCCCGATCACGTGTTCGCGATGGGCGACAACCGCGACGACTCGAACGATTCGCGCTCGTGGGGCTCGGTCCCGCTCGATAACATCAAGGGCAAGGCGCTGTTCATCTGGCTGTCGTACGGCCAGCTCGATCGCAACGACTGGAAACGCTTCATCCGCTTCGGGCGGATCGGCAACTTCGTCGAATAGCCGACGAGCGCGACGGAGTCGTTACGGCTTCGCCTTCGGCATCGACAGCTTCGCGAAGCACGTCTTGAGCGCGTCGTTGACGGCGGTCTCGGCGGCGCCGTCCCACGCGTAGTTGCGATCGGTCTCGCGCACTTTCATGCCGATCTCCTGTTTGACCGTCGCCTGACCATCGCCGGTGAAGCCCATCGTGCGGCCGGGAATCGTCTCGCCGAGCACGTGAATGCCGACATGGACGACCTCGCGCTGCGTGTTCGACTTGCCTTCCATCGGCTGGAGCTCCTCGGACGCATCGGTGATCTCGACCGTGACGAGGTAGCTGCCGCTGATGCCTTTTTGGGTCAGGTAGCGGCGGTAGGCGTCGGCTTTGGTCGCGGGATCGGGTGCGCCTTCGAGGTTGGAGACGAGCTGCGGGTTGGCGTCCAACGCCTTCTTGAACTGCGCCTCGACGCGTTCCTGCGCGATCTTCGCTACCTCGGGCTTCACCTCGGGCTTCGGCGTCACCGCGGTGAGCTCGAAGTGGTACTTCTTCGCCGGGCCGGCGACCGCGGTCGCAGCCAGGAGGGCGATCACGAGCAAGCTCTTCATGGCGGGCATCATGCCCTGTAAACGGCGTGCTAGCGTTTCGATTCATGCACCGTCCACGCTGGCACGACGTCGCGATCATCGTCGCGATGCTCGCGCTCGTGGCGACCGGCGTGTGGGCGCTGTGGTGGGATGACGTGCGGGGTGTTCTGCATCTGAAGCCGATTGTCGAGCCGGCCGGATCCGCGACGCCTCCGAGCAATGAGCTACCCCGAACTTGACCGTGATTGCCGAAGGTTAGTACCGTTCGGATGGGGAAGAGCTCCTCCGCGGCCTCAGGAGAAAATGTTCACTATCCTCATCCAGGAAAAAGGCGGCGAGCAGCGCCGCATGGGCTTCAACAAACCTGAAGTCACGATCGGCCGCGTTCAAGGCAACGACATCGTGTTGCCGAAGGGGAACGTCTCGAAGCGTCACGCGCGCATCGTGCTCAAAGACGGCAAGTTCATCATCGTCGATCTCAAGAGCACGAACGGCACGTACGTCAACGGTCGCAAGATCACGAGCCCGCTCGTCGTCAAAGACTCGGACAAGATCTACATCGGCGATTTCATCGTCGGTGTCGACGAGTCGGCGACCGGCGAGCCCGACGGCGCATCCGAAACCACGGCGCCGCCGCCGGGAGCGGAGCGCATGGCTGCCGGCAGTCCGGATGCACGGCCGCCGCGCCCCACCGAGCTCGCGCCGCAGCCGATGCCCGTGCCGGGCATGAGTGGAAATATGAATTCGCCGATGATGGGTGGTGGCGCGCTCGGCGATTCGTCGCCGCCGTCGCCGCCGTCGCCGCGGCCCGGACCGCCGCGTCCGGCACCGGGGCCAAGCCGCGATCTCGGTGCGCCGCGCGAGCCGTTGCAGCCGCGCGAGCCGCTGCAGTCACGCGAAGCTCCTGCCGCTGGCGCGATGCCGCCGATCGGCGCACCACCGCCGCGCAGCGGTCGCCCGGGCGGCACGATGCCGCCGCCGATGGCGCCGATCCCGCCGATGGCATCGCCGCAGCCGGCGTCGACCATGGCGGAGCCGCACTTCCCGCCGCCGCCGCGCGCCGAGACGCGCCAGCCACCGCCGCCTCCCGAGATCCGCGAACCGCGCGAGCCCCGAGAGCCGATCGCGATGCCGCCGACACCCGCCGCGACGCCGTCGTATACGCCGCCGCTGCCAGCCGCATCGTCGGTTCCGGCGCATCCGAGCCCGATGCCCGCGCAGGCGCCCGTCGTGCCACTCGCGGCGAAGGCCGCGCGGACGGCGCAGGCCGTGCCGCTCGCGAAGAAGATCGCGAACCGACCGCTGTCGGCGATCGGCAAGCGCGGCGTGCAGCTCGAGCCGCTCGATCCGAAAGTCGTCAAGATGCTCGACCTGCAGTCGAACATCCTCGAGCGACTACGCGCGAAGCTCGACCTCGACAAGGTCCCGATGGATCGGCTCCACGAAGAGGAGCTGTGGCAGAAGGCCGAGCGCGCGACGATCGATCTCGTCGAGACGCTCGAGACCTCGGGCGAGCTGCCGAAGTACATCGATCAAGACGCGCTGATCAAAGAGACGCTCAACGAGGCACTCGCGCTCGGTCCGCTCGAAGATCTGTTCGCCGACGAAGCGATCGACGAGATCTTGATCGACAGGCGCGATCGCCTCGTCGTCGGCAAGAACGGCGTGATGCGCGGCTCGGGCAAAGCGTTCTCGACCGACGACGTGTTCGAGCGCGTGGTCAAACGGCTCGTCCACGAGGCCGGTGCGGTGATCGACGAAGCGCGTCCGGTCGTCGACCTGCGCATGCACGACGGCACGCGGCTCACCGCCGCGGTGTCGCCGGTCGCAGCGCGCGGCGCCGTGCTCGCGCTCAAGAAGCCGGCCGCGGCGATGCCGCAGCTGTCGGAGCTCGTCGCGCAAGGCGTGCTGAGCTCGGGCATGGCCGATCTGCTCACGACGTCGATCCAAGCGCGCCGAAACATCTTGGTGTGCGGCGGCAACGGCTCGGGCAAGACGACGATCGTCGCGGCACTTGCCGCGGCATCGCCGCCGGGCGAGCGCGTGGTCTCGGTCGAAGATGTCGGCGAGCTCGCGATCGCGCGCGATGAATGGGTCCAGCTCGAGGCGCGCCCCGCGACGGATAAAGACGCCGTCGACGTCGCCGCGCTGCTCGAGATGGCGCTGCGGCTCTCGCCGGATCGGCTCGTCATCGGTGAAGTCCGCGGTCGCGAGGCGTTGCCGCTCGTCCAGGCGCTCAACGCGCAGGTCGACGGTGCGATCGTCGCGGCGACGGGCGAGGGCGCCAACGCGGTGCTCGGCCGCATCGCGACGCTCGCGCGTTCGCTCGGCGGCGCACCCGACGGCGGCGGGGCGATCCGCGAGCTCGTCGCGACCGCGTTCGAGCTCGTCGTGCACGTCGTTCGTCACAACGACGGCGCGATCAAGGTTCACGCGATCGAAGAGATCGTCGGCGTGACCGAGTCGGCGTTCGAGACGCAGGCGGTGTTCACGTGGAACGGCTCGGCGTTCGCGCCCACCGGCGCAGTGCCGCGGTTCTACGCCGAGCTCGAAGCACGCGGGATCAGCGCGAACCAAGCCGTGTTTCGCGGTTAGGCGCGACCAGGGCGCTGCCGCCATGACATCGCGGTCGTGATCGGCCGCGGTGCGCGGCGGCGTCGCCGCGCGAGATCGGCGAATTCATTCGCGCGTGCTCGGCAAGGCCGCTGCACGTCGCTGCGGGCATGCGCTCCCTCGTCGTCGCCTTCACGTTGCTCGCGTTCGTCCACGCGGCCGCGGCCGATCCGGCTCCGAAACGCCGCACGCTCGCCGCCGCACTCTCGCTGATCGGCTCGGTCGCGCCGTACGCGCTGCTCGCACCGGCGGCGAGCTCGGAGCATCCATCGACGACGGCCGACGGGCTCGCGTGGACGGCCGGCGCGATGCTCATCGCGTTGCCGTCGGCGGGCCATTGGTACGCGGGTGAGGTGTGGTCGACCGGGCTCGGGATCCGGCTCGTCGGAGCGGCTGCCATCGGCGCCGTGTTGTGGCAACGGCATCACGACGACGAGCGCTGCAACAGCGAATGTGGCTTTGGTGTGCCCGGCGCGCTCGAGCTCGCCGGTGCCGGTGTGATCGTCCTCGTCGGTCAGGCGATCGACATCGGCACCGCAGGCCCCGCCGTCGATCGGTGGAACCGCGCGCACGTCGACGTGATGCCGACGGTGATGCCGATGGGCGACCGCGGATACGGCGCGGGCGTCGTCGGGCGGTTCTAGTTCTTGCACGATCCTGCCAGTCGTGGCTTGCCGAGCACGGCTGCGTGCGGTCGACTGTGCAGATGCAAGTGCTCCGCGAGCTTCGCGATGTAGTCGAACGTCACGTCGGCCGCGGCGTGTTCGCGACCGCCGAGCACGACGAGCTCGGCGTCAAGCTCGTCGCCGTGCGCGCGGCGTCAACGCAGATCGTGCACCAGGTCTACGAGCGCGTGTTCGGCATCGTCGTGCACGGCGAGAAGCGCATCGAGCTCGGCGATCAGCGCTTCAGCTGTCGCGCCGGCTCGCTGTTGATCTCGGCGGTCGAGCTCCCGGTCGCGATCCAGATCACGCACGCGAGCCGCGACCAGCCGTTCCTGGCGTTGGCGATGAACCTGCGGCCCAAGCAGGTCGCGTCGCTGCTGCTCGAGGCGGCGGCGGCCGATCGCGTCCCGGTCGAGACAACCGGCCTCGGCATCTGCGCCGCATCGCGCGAGCTCCTCGAAGCGGTCGTGCGCTACGTGCGGCTGCTCGATCAGCCGCGCGATCTCGCGGTGCTCGCACCGCTCGTCGAGCGCGAGATCTTGTGGCGGCTGTTGTGTAGCGATCAAGGCTATCGCCTGCGCTTGCTCGGTCTCGCCGACAGCCGGCTGTCGCAGATCGGTCGCGCGATGCGATGGATGCGCGAGCACTATCGCGAGACGCTGCGCGTCGATCAGCTCGCGCGGATCGCCGCGATGAGCGTCACGTCGTTTCATCGCCACTTTCGCGCGGTCGCGCGGATGAGCCCGCTGCAATACCAGAAACAGATCCGGCTGCAGGAAGCGCGCGCGTCGCTGCTCGCCGGCGCCGACGACGTCGCGCGCGTCGGTCACGCGGTCGGTTACGACAGCCCGTCGCAATTCAGCCGCGAGTACAAGCGCGCGTACGGCTCGCCGCCCGGTCAAGATGCGCGCGCGGCGCGGCTCGTGATCGCCGGTCACGGAGCTGCTGCGGTCGGATCGATGACGGCGCCGTTCATCGTGCCTTCGACCGCTGCGAGATAGAACCCGGCGAGCGTCGCCGCCGGCATGCCGGGCGAGCTGTCGAGGCCCATCTTCGCCATCGTCTCTTTGACCCAACCCGGCGACACGGCGTTGATCCGCACGCCGCGCGGCATGTCGAGCGCCGCGGCGGGAATCAAGCCTTCGAGCCCGGCGGCCATCATCGTGATCGCCGCGGTACCGGGTAGTGGATGACGCGCGAGCGCGCCGGTCGTCAAGGTGAGCGAGCCGCCGTCGCGTACGTGCTTGCGGCATAGCCGCAGCAAATGCAGCTGGCTGCTCAGCGCATCGAAGATGATCTTCATATGCGTGTCGTCGAGCTGCTCGATCGGCCCGAACATGCCCTGCCAGCGCTCGGGCGTGCCGGTCGCGCACGACACGACGGCGTCGATGGCGTTCACCTCGGCGAACAAGCGCTCGAGCGACGCCGGATCTTCGACGTCGACGCGCGTCGCGCTCTTGCGCGAGGCACGCACGACCTCGTGACGCGCGGCGAGCGCATCGGCGACGGCTGCGCCGATGATGCCGGTCGCACCGATCACGACGACCTTCACGCGGCGCCGCCGAAGTACGTGCCGTGCTCGAGATCGCCGAGCAAGTCGACGTGCGTCGGCGTCCAGTCGAGCGCCGCGCGCGTCTTCGCGTTCGATGTCGCCGCGTCGACCGCGAGCACGTGGCCGATGAAGCCGAGTGCCGCGCCGGCTGCTTCGGCGCTCACCGAAACCGCCGGTACGTTCAAGCGCCGCGCGATGACCTCGGCGATCGCGCGCGTCGGCACGCCTTCTTCGCCGACACCATGATACCGCGCGCCGGCGGCGCCTTTCTCGAGGGCGAGCCGGAACAGCGTCGCGGCGTCGAAGCGATGCACGCCGGGCCAGCGGTTCTGGCCGTCGCCGACGTAGATCGCGCGGTTCTGCGCGCGCGCCGTCGCGATCATCGCGGGCACGAAGCCGTGATCGCCATCGCCGTGCACCGACGGTGCGAGCCGCACGCAGCTCGCGCGCACGCCTTTCGCCGCGAACGGCAGCGCCGTTTGCTCGGACTTGCGCGGGAAGCCGTCGGCCGGCACGTCGTCCTCGACGCCCGGCTTGCTCGCGAGCCCGAGCACGCCCGACGTGACGACGAGCGGCCGGTTCGTGCCGGCGAGCGCGTTGCCGAGCGTCTCGATCGCCAAGATGTCGGCCGCGCAGCTCTTCGCGAAGTTCGAGAAGTCGTGGATGAACGCGGTGTGAATGACGCCTTCCGACGCGGCGGCGCCGCGCTTCAAGCTGTCGAGGTCGTCGAGCTCGCCGCGCAGGACGTCTGCGCCCGCAGCTGCGACGATCTTCGCGCCCGCGTCCGAGCGCGCGAGACCGACGACGTGATGACCCGCACCGACGAGCTCGCGCACGGTGGCAGAGCCGATGAAACCCGAAGCACCTGTGACGAAGACCTTCATGCGAGCTAGCGTAGGTCGCGGCGCCGCGTGCGGGTAGACCACGCGCTCCAAACTCTTGCACGATCGCTCCAGCGACGACTACGCGAGCCGCTTCGCGAGATCGAGGACTTCGAGATCGCGAGGCCAGACCGCGCGCAACAGATCGAGTAAACCCTTCGCGCTCGCCATGTCGCCGGCATCGAGCCGTTCGCGCGCGCCTTCGATCTGCGCGCGCTTGAGATCGGGTGCGAGCAACGACGCCTTCGTCGCGGCCTCGGCGCGCACGAGCTCGTCGCCGGCCCGCACCGCGAGCCGCGCGAGCTGCGCCCAGAAGTAGCCGGCCTGCGCGTGCTGCGCGCCTTCGGCGGCTTCGGCGGCCATCCGCGCCTCGTCGAGCGAGTTTCTGCCTTCGCCGATGCGCTCGGAGACGCGCGCGAGATCGAGCCACGCCCACGCGAATACCGGATCGTCGGCGACGACTTGCTCGAGCTCGTCGCGCGCGGAGACGTCGGCGCCCTGATCGAGCAAGAGCTGCGCGAGTCGCCAGCGCGGACCGGGCGCCGCGGCGTCGCGCTTGAGCTGCGCGCGCAGCTGTTGCTCGCGGATGGTCGGCAACAGCTCGCCGTCTTCGTCGAACAGGTCGTCGGCGTACTCGCCGTCGCCGTCGTACATCAGCGCGAGCGCGTCGAGCTGGCCGGCGAGCCAGCGATCGAGCCGCGTGCCGTCGACGACGTCGTCCTCGATCGATTCGTCGGCGCGCCAGATCCGGCCTTTCGGATCGATCGCGATCGCATCGCCGTCGAGCGTCGCGAATCGAAACCGCGCGCGGTTGAGATCGACTTCGACATCGCCGGGCGGCGCGATCTCGAGCGCGTCGACGAACAGCCGGGCACCACCACAGCGCGAGTACAGCTCGATCAGCGGCTCGGGCGCACCTTCGGGGAGCTCGCCGGGCTCGTCGAGATCGTGCAGCCCGAATTGCGCCGACTCGATCGCGGTGAAGATGCGGTCGAGATCGCCGCTGTCGCGCCGACGAGCCATGTCACTTCGTCGTGAGCGGCAACGCGCCGATCGCGACGAGCGGCTCGCCCGCGAGATCGACGCCGCGATACAGCGCGACGACGCGCGCGCCGCTCGTCGGTGCTGCGACCTGCGCGAGCGGCTCCATCCCGGGTTTGATCGTGAACGTGCCGAT
>DASXEF010000709.1:0-7141 GCA_036490255.1 Kofleriaceae bacterium | reverse complement strand
CCTCGGAGATCCCGCCGTGGCTGATCAAGATGCATTGCGACGCGCTGCCACCGCGACCGACGCGACCGCGCAGCTGATGGAGCTGCGCGAGGCCGAAGCGATCGGCGTCGTGGACGATCATCACGGTCGCTTCGGGCACGTCGACGCCGACCTCGATCACGGTCGTCGCGACGAGCGCGTCGAGCTCGCCCTGCTTGAACGCGCGCATCACGCGATCGCGCGCGAGCGAATCGAGCCGGCCGTGCACGAGGCCGACGCGCAGCTGTGGCATCGCAGCCGCGAGCTCGGCGGCGACCGTCGTCGCGTCTTTGAACGTCTTCTTCGGCTCGTCGCCGGATGGTGACGGCGTGTCGTCGACTTTCGGGCACACGATGTACGCGCGCTCGCCCGCTTTGGCGCGCTCGGCCACGAGCTTGTACGCGGCCGCTTCGCCGCGCTTGCCGGTCGCGAGCTTGGTGACGATCGGCGTGCGACCGGGCGGCAGCTCGTCGAGGATCGAGACGTCCAGATCGCCGTACGCGGTGAGCGCGAGCGTGCGCGGGATCGGCGTCGCGGTCATCACGAGCAAGTGCGGCGCGCCCTGGCCGTCGCCTTTGTCGCGCAGCTTCGCGCGCTGCGCGACGCCGAAGCGATGCTGCTCGTCGATCACGACGAGCCCGAGCGCGCCGAAGCCAACGCCCTCGGACAACAGCGCGTGCGTGCCGATCAGCACGTCGATCGCATGCCCGCTGTGGGCACGCGAGGCTGGCGAGGTGTTCGCGAGTAGCGCGAGCAGCGATTGCCGCGTGGCTTTCGGCGTCGATGCGGTCAGCAGCTCGACGCGCAACGGCCGCGACATGCGCGCCGCCCAGCGCCGCCACGTCTGCGCGTGTTGCTCGGCGAGCAATTCGGTCGGCGCCATCACGGCGCTCTGCCGGCCGGCGAGCGCGACGTGCACCGCCGCCGCGAACGCGACACAGGTCTTGCCCGAGCCGACGTCGCCTTGCAGCAAGCGGTTCATCGGCTCGGCTTTCGCGAGATCACCGCCGAGCTCGGCGATCGTTCGCCGCTGCGCGCCGGTGAGCGAGAACGGCAGCGCACCGTCGACGATCGCCGACAGCTCGCGCGGCGCGACGCACGGCACCGCAGCATCCGCGCGACGCTCGCGCCGTTTGAGCGCGACCGCGACGCCGAGCGCGAACAGCTCGCCGAACACGAGCCGGCGTTGCCACGGGCTATCGCCGCGATTGAGCGCCGCGAGCTCGTCGCGGCTGACCGTCGGCGGCGGATCGTGCAGCCGCGCGAGCGTCTCGCCGAGCGCCGGCAGGTTGGCGGCGCGCTCGATCGCCGCCGGCACGCCGTCGTCGGCGCGTTCGCCGACGCGCGCACACGCCGCGCGACACGCGACGCGCAGCTTGCTCGCCGGCACGCCCGCGACGTCGGGATAGCGCGCCAAGATCGACGGCAGCGCCTTGGCCTGCGGGTCTGCGAGCTCGAGCTGGCCCTCGCCGTTCGCCGGCAGTTGGATCGCGAGAATGTCGGGGTTCGCGAGCTCGAGCCGGCCGCCGCGCATTCGCACGACGCCCGACAACGTGACCTGCGAGCCGGCCGGCATCCGCTTCTCGATCCCGGCCCAGACGTTGAACCAGCGGACGATCGCGGTCGCCGGCTCGTGCAGAGCGATCGCACCCAAGCGCACTTCGGCCCAGCGCCGTCCGCGCGCGAAGATCATCCGCGACGACGCGACGCTCGCGACGAACGTGACCCGCGTGCCATCGGGGAGCCCGACGAGCTTCGCGAGCGGCATCGCATCGCGCACGTCGTCGTAGCGCCGCGGCAAGCACCACAACAGATCTTCGACGGTCTCGAGCCCGGCCTCGGCCAAGCGCTGCGCGAACGCCGGGCCGATGCCTGGCAGCGTGTGCGTCGGCAGCGCAAGCGGATCGAGCGTAGGCTCGGGCGTGGGCGTGGACGTGGACGTAGACGATTTCTTCTTCTCGGGCGGAGGCAGTAACGCGGCGACCGACTTCTCGGGTTGCACTGCCTGCTTCGGCTGCGGTGGCCGCGCGAACCGCGCGATCAACCGTTGCCCGCGCGCGACTTCGACCTGCTGCTGACCTTCGTCGAGCTGTTCCCACGTCGCGAGGATTCCGCGCCACGTGACGAGCGCGTCGCCGACGGTTTCCGGCGCGGTCGCGAGGATCCCGTCGCACGCCGCGCGCAGCGCCGAGCCGAGCCCGGCGATCGTTCGCACGCCGCGAAAGTTATCTTTCGCAGCGAGCTCGAGCGGACGGCGCAACGCGTCCACGCGCCGGATCAATTCGGCCGTCATGGCCGAAATACGCTAGCACCGCGCTCTGACAGCTCAACCGTCGACGCGATACGTGAAGCGCAGCTCGTAGTCGCAGAGATGAAACACGTCGCCTTCGTCGATGCGCTTGTTGTCGATGCGCATGCCCTTGTAGTCGATGCCGTTCGTCGACCCGAGGTCCTTGATGTAGAACGTGCCGTTGCGGCGAATCACGGCGGCGTGCTTGCGCGAGATGTTGCCGTCTTTGATCGGCAGATCCGACGTCTTGCTGCCGCGACCGATGATGAACTGATCCTTCGTCACCGGATAACGCTCGCCGTTGTAGATCAAGAACAGCGTCGGGCCCGCGCCGCCCATCGCGCTCGGCGGCGGTGCCGTCGGCGGCGGCATCGGTGCCGGTGCTTCGCGCGGCGACGACGACGGCATGTGCGACGTCGGGCCGGCGGTGTTGTTCGGGTTCGCGCGCGCGTTGTAGCCGGGCGTCGGCGGCGCAGGACGCCGCGCTTGCGACGCCATCGCGCCGTTGCCCGCGCCGTTGCCGCCCATGCTCGCCATCGGCGGCTGTGACGTTTGCGCGTTCGGGCGTTTCGGGCTCGGCGGTCCGTTGCCGGCGCCACCGAAATGCTGACCGTTGTTGCCACCGCTCGGCTGTCCCATCGGCGGCGGAACCGTCGCGCCTGGGCCATTTCCACCCGGTGCACCCGGCGACTGATAGTTCTTCGACCGCGCGTAGTACCGCATCGCCTCGTTGACGAGGTAGTCGATCGAGCAATCGAAGTCGTTCGCCATTTGCTCGAACGTCTCCCAAAGCACGTCGCGGCAGTAAAAGTGCCGCATCGTCTTCTTGCTCTGATCCATTCCGGCAGTACTCCTAAAGCTCGCGCGCGTGTCCTATCCCCGGGCGTCGTAACTGTACTACATCCACCACAAGGACGCGAGGACAGCGCCTATTTGGGCCCGGTCAACGACGCCGCAAGCTCCTTCGCCCGCTGTCCCAGCGTCGGGTCTGGCTTACGTTCTTTAGGATCTACGCCGCTCTGGTCGCCCCAGTAGCCAACGAGCTTCTCCGACGACGAAACCGCCGCGATCGCGGGCGCATCGGCGGTCGACTTGAGCGCGGCGAGCCCCTCGATCGCGACCCAGCGGGGGATCCGCCCCTTCTCCGCGAGCAACTCGCGCAACACCGCGATCACCTTGTCTTGCGGCTTCATGTTGCCGAGATCGGCGATCACCGCACCGTCGAGCTCGTCGTGCGAATACGTCGCGTCGGGCAACGCGTGCACGACGTCCTTGATCGCGTCGATGCCGCCGCACTTGAGCGCACTGTCGGCCGTCGTGAGCTTGAAGTTCGGGTTCGGATGCGGGAACGAGACCAGCCCGACCAGCGGCGCGATGCATGCCGGTGGGCCGATCGTGCGGATGAGCTTGATCGCGTACGCCGCCGCGTCGCCCGCATTCGGATCGCGTGCGATCGCCGTGAACGACGCGAGGTTTGCGGCGAGCGCATCCGGCAACTGGACGTCGAACTCGCCGTTCGGATCGACGTACGCCTTGTAGAGCGCCTCGAGCGCGCGCATCGCGAGCGTCGGATCCGTCGTCTTCATTTTCGCGAGGTCGACGAGGTACTTCACGCCGTCGGGATTGCCCGTCGCCGCGAGCCCGACGAGCAACTCGTCGCCGACGCGCGCGTGCGCGTTGCCTTTCGCCGGTGCGGTGAGCACGCCGTCGACGACGGCCATCAGCTTCTTACCGGCCGCAGAGCCGACCATGCGCATCACCGGTGCGCCGAGCGCGTTGGCGGTCTGCGCGCGCCGCTCGTACGACGCGACGCAGAACCAATCGATCAGATAGACGTCGATCTGTGCGTGACTCGCGGCATCGAGCTTGCGCAGCATCACGAGCGCGTCCTTGGCCTGCACCTGGTCGGAGTTCGGCAACGCCATCTCGTTGTCGACGCGCGCCGCGTCCCACTCGCGCGCGGCCATCTTCGCCACGACGGCGTCGCGCCGCGCCGGCTGCATTCGCCCCAGCTCGGCTTTGACGTCGACATCGCGGCCGAGCTTGATGAGGTTCACCCCGGCATGTGCGGCGAGATCCGGATCCAAGCCTTCGTTGGCGAACGCGTCGGCGAGCTTTTGGGGGCCGTGCTCCGTGCCCCGCCACTTGTCGATGTTCTCGTGCGTCGGCTTTTCGCATCCGGCGAGCGCGGCGAAGGTCAACGCGATCGCGATCAGGCGCACGAACATGCCGCGAGCCTAGCCCATTTATGTCGGGTCGACGGTGATAGGGTCGGCGCGATGGTTCGAGCCGGCCTCGCGCTGCTCTGCGCGCTCGCGACGCCCGTGCTCGCATCGCCGCGCAGCGATCCGACGGAGGGGCGCGCGGTGTTCACCGGCGCGACCGTCGCCGGCGCCGAATCGATCGACTTGAACCCGGCCGCGATCGGCCCGAGCTTCTTGAACGCGATCTATTTCGGCGCGAGCGCGGTGCTCGACCACTATCACGTGCGGCTCGACGGCCTCGATCCGAACACCGGCGCGATCACGCCGGGCTCGACCGTGGGCGACAGCGAGGTCGCGCCCGGCGGCTTGCTCGCCGCGATCGTGCACATCAACGATCGCGCGACGATCGGCGCCGAGCTGCAATCGCCGCCGGCCGAGAGCTTCATCGAGGGCCAGGAGTCGCTGCGGTACTTCACGCTCGGCGGCAGCCAGCGCACGTATCGCGGTGGCATCGCCGCGAGCTTTCGCGTCACCAACGAATTTTATTTCGGGCTGTCGCTGCTGACCGACACGACGTATTTGCACCTGCACTACGCGATCGACACCGCGCTCGCGAACGGCAACGGGCCGAACGGGATCGCGTCGTCGTGCGGCACGAGCGCGTGCGGGATCGGCAACCCGGCCGCGTCGGAGCGCTTCGACGTCCACGTCAACTCGCCCGTGTTCTCGACCGCGAACTTGGTCGCGAACATCGGCGTCTTGATCTCGCCGTACAAAGACGTCTGGGTCGGCCTCGCCTATCACTCGCCGCCCGGGCTCGACGCGGTGCAGACCGAGCTCGACGGCACGATGGACGTCTTGCAGGCGCCGCGCGACGGCACGAACCTCTTGCACGGCGCGTCGACGGTCTACATCTCGCAGCCGGCAAGCGTCGATCTCGAAGTTCGCGCGCGGTTGCCGCGCCAGCTCGATCTTCACATCGCCGGTCGCTGGGAAGACCTGTCGCGACTCTCGGCGTACGACGTGCGCGGCTACGGCTCGCTGTTTCCGCAATACAACGTGCCCGAGTGGACGCTGCTGCCGCAGAGCTTTCACGATTCGTTCGCGTTCTGGGGCGGCGTCGAGCAAGCCGAGACCGGCCAGTTCGCGCGATTCGGCGCGCGCGTCGGCTACGAGACGGCATCGCTCGACAACGATGACACCTCGGCGATGGTGATCGCGCCGCGCAGCTTCACCGCCGACCTCGGCGTGCAACTGCGGCTCGCGCTCGGTATCACGCTGCAGGCGACGTACGGCGTGCAGTACTTCCCGACCATCAACGTCACCGACAGCGCGTTCGATCCGCGCTCGATCATCAACTGCATCGCGTCGGATTACGACTACGCGACGAGCGCGTGTGCGGCGACGCGCAACGGCTACGGCACCGCGAGCGCCGACGGTAGCTACCAGCGCTGGGAACAGACGTTTCGTGTGATGCTGCGCCGTGACCTGTGACGTCGTCGTCTACGGCGCGACCGGCTTGATCGGTCGGCGCGTGTGCGCCGAGCTCGATCAGCACGGCGCCAGCTTCGCGATCGCCGGCCGCGCGCTGCATCGCGTGCGCGAGTGGCCGAGCGCCGAACGGCGCGGCGACGCGCTCGAGACCGCGTTCGCGAACGCGCAGGTCGTCGTCAATTGCGCGCCCGCGGCGATCGCCGAGCCGGTCTTGCGCGCCGCGCTCGCGGCCGGTGCTCACTATATAGATGTCGGCGGCGACCAGGCCGTCGCGCACGCGCTGTACGAGCGCCACGAATCGACCGCGCGCAAAGCCGGCCGCGTCGCGCTACTCGGCGCCGGCGTCGACTGCGCGCTCGGCGACTGGGCCGGCGCATGGGCCGCCGCGACCGTGTGTGCAGAGTACAAAGACGCGTTGGACGGCGAGCTCGTGCGCACGCTGCCGCGCGATCGCATCGCCGAAGCCAAGCCGCTCGACGATCTCGCGATCAACTACGTGTTCGACGATCTCGTGCTCTCGCCCGCGGGCCAGCGCGCCGTGTTCGCCGGATTGCACGCGCGCGGGCTGGCATGGCGACGCGACCGCTGGGAAGCATGCGTGCCCGCCGCCGAAACCAGGCGCGTCAACGCCGGGCTCGCGATGGGCGGCGAGCGCGTCGTCACGTCGTTTCCCGCCGGCGACGTGATCAGCCTGCCGCGCCACGTCGCCGCGATGAACGTGCAGACGTTCGCGTCGACGACGCGCAAGCGCGCCGCGCAGACCGCGTTGCGCTGGCTCGCGCGCGCGATGCCGCTGGTGCCGCCGCGCGCGACCGAGCTGCTCGTCGCCTACGAGCCGCGCGCCGAGGAATACGCGCGCACGACGTTCGCGATCGTCGCGCAAGCGCGCCGCGGGTTCGCGGCCGCCCAGGTGATCGTGCGCGGCCGCGATCTCTACGCGACGAGCGGCGCGATCGCGGCGTGGTGCGCGCGCCAGCTCGTCGCCCGCGCAGCCGGTCCGGTCGGCATGCGCGCGGCGAGCGAATTGTTCCGCCCCGCGCCAGCACTGCACGAGCTCGCAACGATCGCCGAGCTCGCTGTCGAACCGAGCGAGTCATAAAAATCGTACTCGTACTCGTACTCGTACTCGTACTCG
>DASXEF010000701.1:0-21477 GCA_036490255.1 Kofleriaceae bacterium | reverse complement strand
GTCGAGCTCGATGCGAAGACGTGGAGCGTGCCGCCGATCTTCGCGCTGATCGCGAGCGCGGGCGTCGAGCCGGTCGAGATGCGGCGCACGTTCAACATGGGCCTCGGCATGCTGATCGTCGTCGCGAAGCGCGATGTCGATGCGGCGCTCGGCGCGCTCGCGCCGGAGCACGCACGCGTGGTCGGAACGCTCGTGCCGCGCAACGGCGGCGACGCGTCGCGGTTGGCATGAACGTCGGCGTCCTGCTCTCCGGCGAAGGGACGAACTTGCAAGCGCTGCTCGACGCCGAAGCGCGCGGCGAGCTCGCACCGGCGGCGATCTCGGTCGTCGTCTCGAACGTGACGACCGCGCGCGGGATCGACCGCGCGAAGGCGGCCGGCAAGGCTGCGGTCGCGATCGATCATCGCGGTCACAGCCGCGAAGCGTTCGAGGATCTCGTGATCGCGGCGCTCGGCGGCGTCGATCTCGTCGTGCTCGCCGGGTTCATGCGCGTGCTCACGCCGCACTTTTTGGAGCGCTTTCCCGGCCGCGTGATCAACACGCATCCGTCGCTGTTGCCGAAATTTCCGGGCAAGGACGCGACCGCGCAAGCGATCGCGGCCGGCGCACAGATCAGCGGCGTGACCGTGCACTTCGTCGAGGCGATCGTCGATGCAGGGCCGATCATCGCGCAGGCGAGCGTGCCGGTCGAAGCCGGCGACACGCCGACGACGCTGCACGATCGGATCAAACGCGAAGAGCACGTGCTGTTGCCGCGCATCGTGCAGCAGATCGCCGCGGGCGCCATCTGCTGTCCAGACGTGCGACAGTAGCCGCCGATGCCGAGCAACTCGTACGACTTGGTCGTCCTCGGCGATGATCTGGCCGCGCTGGTGTGCGCGACGTTGTGCGCGCGCCGCGGCATGCGCACGCTCGTGCTCGGCGACGATCGTCCGGCGCGTTACACGCTCGGTCCGCACAAATTGCCGATCGAGCCCGTGTTCTGGCCCGGCGGCGGTGCGGCCGAGCGCGTGCTCAAGGAGCTCCACGGCGAGCTCGCGCTGCGCCGCAAGCTGCGCGAGCCGCGGATCGCCGCGCAAGTCGTCGCGCCCGAGCTGCGCTTGGATCTCGGCAGCGATCGCGTCGCCGCCGAGCTGACCCGCGAGCTCGGTCCCGCCGGCGAGCCACTACTCGAGCGCTGGCAACGCGGCCGCGAGCTCGCGCGCACGTTCGATCCGCTGCTCGCGAGCGAGCACGCGTTCCCGGGCGTCGGCTTCTTCGAGCGCCGCGAGGTCGCAAAGCTCGTCGACACGGCGAGCGCGCCGGCGGCCGCGTGGTGGAGCGAGACCGGCGGCGATCCGCAGGTCGCGTTGTGGCGTCACCTCGCGGCGATCTTGCAGCGCCATCCCGAGCCGCCGCCTGCCGCAGCCGCGCGCGCGCTCGATGCGTGGTTCGCCGGACCGCCCGCACTACGTGGCGACGGCGACGCGATCCGCGAGCTGCTCGTCGAGAAGCTCCAGACCGCCGGTGGCGAGATCCGCAGCGGCCTCATCACCGACGCCAACGTGTCGTGGGGCAAGCTCGCGAGCTTCACGCTCGGCACCGGCGACGACATCGGCTGCGGTCAGGTCGTGTCGAGCCGCACGCCGCAGCAATTGCTCGAGCTGCTCGGCAAAAAAGCGCCGAAGAAGCTCGCCGAGCTCGCCGATACGGCGCTGATCTGCGGCTATCGCTACACGCTCAACGTCGTGATCGACGAAGCCGGCATCCCCGAGCACATGGCGCCGACCGTCGCGGTGATCGCCGCGCCCGACAAGCCACCGGTCGGCGACGCCGCGTTCTCGATTCACCTCGGCGAAGCCGACGATACCGGCCGCGTCGTCGCGACGATCGCGGCGATCTTACCGGCCGACGGCGCACTCGATCCGGATCGGCTGATGACGAAGTGCATGGCGCTGCGCGCCGGACTATGGCGCCGGCTCGGCGAGGTGATGCCGTTCTTCGAGAAGCATCTGGTGCTCGCGCACTCGCCGTTCGAAGCGACGCCGCCGCAAGTTCCGGGCGGCCGCGGCAGCTACGACGTGCCGCGCCACTTGCCGCTCGCGCTGCCGCCGGTGTGGAAAGGCACGCTCGCGCAGACCGCCGACCTCGGCGTCGTGCCGTACGTGACCGGGCTCAAGAACGTCACGCTCACCGGCGATCAGATCCTGCCGAGCTTGGGCACCGAAGGCTCGCTCGTCGCGGGCTGGAGCGCTGCGAAAGTCGCGTGCGCGCTCGCCGGCAAGAAGAAGGATAACCTGCGCGACGAAGTCGTCGGCGCGGCGGGCTAGTCACTGCACGAGCAAGCACGCGCGCTCGGGCTTGCCGATCGGCGGTAGGTCGTCGCTCGCCGCGGCGCCGAGCACCGCGCACACCGCGCCGGAGCCGCAATCGCCGTCGGCGTCGCACGATCGCGTGCAGCGGCCGTGCGCCGTCGCGATCTGGTCGCTGCCGTGGGCCGCGTGATGAATGCAGTAAAACGATTGGCAGCTGATCGCGTGCTCGCAGTCGCCGCGGTAGCTCGCCTGCCCCCACTCGTGCCACGCGACGAGCGCGCCGGCGCCGAGCACGCCGAGCACGATCAACGCGGTACCGAGCTTGCTGAAGACACTGCGTACAGACATCAGCAGCCTCCTGCTTTTCGCGGTGGACCTTGCATCTGTGCGTGGCGGCCGTCCGCATCGTAGCGCCACGTCTCGATGATCGGATCGTCGCACTCGGCGCCGGTGACTTGCGACAGGCTCCAGCCGCCGCTGCCATCGCCGACGATCACCGCGTGGCCGAGCAGGCTCTGCGTCCACGGGATGTATGCGATCGCGCTGCCGCACCGCACCGGCGCGAAGCTGTACCAGTCGACATCGCCGTCGTCGACGACGAACACGTCACCGGGTAGCACCGAGCACGCGGCCGGACGTTGCGCGATCAACCGCGCGAGCTCGTCGCGACTGCCGCCGTGCGCGTGCACCGCATCGACGTCGGCTCGACTCCATGCGGCGACTGCGCCGCCGCGATCGACCACGGTGACGTGCCGCGGCGCGACCGGCGGCTGTACGTGCGGATCGATCGCGAACGAGCTCGCGTGGAGATCGGCGATCGCCGGGCTCGCCGCGGCGACCTGATCGGCGGCCGACTTCGTGCCGAACGCGCCGATCACGACTGCGATGCCGTGCAGCGTCGTGAAGCCGAGCTCGTCGGTGTGCACGACGAACGGCAAGCCGAGGCCGAGCTTGCCGTCGAGCGCGGCGCGAATCGCGCGCGCGGCGTGCTCGTCGGGCGCGATGTACGCGGCGATCGCCTGCGGCGGCCTGCAGTCGTCGCAGGTCACGTACGGAATCCAGTAAATCCCGGCGGTGCGCTCGGGCGGCGTGCCCGACGGCGGTGGCTCCGACACCGGCGGTGGTGCCGGCGGTGCGATCGGCACGGGCGCGCCGCCGCATGCGACGAGCATCCCGACGAGCGCGAATCGCTTCACGCCGCGAGGATGGCACGCCTACTTCGCGCCGGGCCAGCCGCAGAGGTTGCCGATCGCGGAAACCACGCGGTGCTTGACGCCCGGCGCTTCGCTCGCGTCGGGAATTTCGTGCGCTTTCATCCAGTCGTATTGCGAGCGCGCCGTTTTCGGATCCGGCGTCTGGCACATCTCTTTGTACTGCGCGTCGCGCGAGCCGCGCCCGCCCGAGGTGACGCCGCCGGTAACGGTCGAGAGATCGATAGTCGTCATGACGTGCTCCTAGTACGCGAGGTGGACGTGATCGAAGTGGCCGGGGACCGAGTGCGCCTGCTTGCCGCGCAGCGAGTGATAGTTCTGATAGATGAGCTCGATGGGTTTCGTTCCCTTCGCCCACTCGAAGTACTGCTGGCGCATCTGCGGCGAGCCATGGACGTCGATCGCTCGACCGAGCCAGTGAAATGACGTCGGATAATGTGGCCCTTCGATCGAGTGCGAGATGTTGCCGCCCATGTCGACGGCCTTCTCCCAGGCACCGAACATCTTCTCGTTCATGCCGCCGTGGATCGTCGCGAGCTGATCGGGATCGATGGATTCCATAGATCGTCGTCGGTGCAGCAGTGATGCCGACGATATATGTCAACCGCGGGAGACGAAACGCGCGTGCTCGATCGTGCGTTCGCAGGGCTACGGCCTCGCGACCTGGTCGCGCGAGTAGCCGGTGGTGGCGACGCGAACCGTCACGCAGCGCGCTACGATGATCCGGTGAGCGCAGAGCACGTCGCGGCGATCGCGTCGATCACCGACCGCTCTGATCGCTATCGCGCGATCTCGCGCTTGCGACCACCGTTCGACGACGATGTGATCGCGTATCTCACCGAGGCACTCGAAGATCACGTCGTGATCTTGGTCGGCGAGCCGGGCTGGGAAGAAGATCACTCGACGATCGGCTCGGCCGCGCGTCACGCCTTGATTCTCGGCGGCCAGCGCGTCGAGCGCTTCGTCGCACCGAAGCTCGCGAGCAGCGACCGCGAGCTCGTCGATCACGCCGTCGCGATCCTCGCCCGGTGTCCCGCGCTCGAGCAGACGACGATCGACGCGCTCCTGCGCCACGCGACCGAGAGCGCGCTCGCGCGCGATGTCGGCGCCGCGCTGCGCGGCAAGCTCGATGCACGGCCGCTGCTCGATTTTCCCGAGACCCGGCTCGTCGGGTTTCTCGCGACGCCCGAGCTCGAACCCGCGTGGCTGCGCCAGCTGCTCGACGATCCGGATCCGACGCTGCACTGGCACGTGCTCGATCGCATCCGCGGGCTCGAGCCACCGCCGCACGAGCTCGCGCCGGCGCTCGTCGCACGCCTGCAAGCCGGCGATGGCTTCAACGCGATCGCGGCGATCGCGAAGCTGCGCCCCGATGACGAAGCGATCACGGCAGCGATGCTCGACGCGCTCGCGAGCGAGGGCGTCGACGACCACGCCGCGGCGTTGCTCGCGCACCGCCCGGCCGCGCACCTGCGCGCGCACCTGGCGTGGTTGCTCGAGCAGCTCCAACGCGGACGCACGGAATTCGCGCGCGCTCTCGCCGGGCTCGGATCATCCGCGCCGCCCGAGGTCGCACTCGCGCTCGGCCGCGAGCTCGCCGCCGGTCGCGCGTACCTGCCGATCGTAGATGCACTGCGCGCGCTCGGCGTCGCCGCCCTGCCCGCGCTGCCGGCCGTGGTCGCCGCGGCGCAGGATCGCGACGACGAATACCGCGCAGAGTCGTGCAGCGCGCTACTCGAGAAGCTGCACGCGCTCGGTCGCGAGACCGCCATCGCGCCGCGACGTTCTTGACACAATCGCTGGCCGGCGCATAGTCGGCTGGCATTGCACGCGGATCTGGATTTTGTACTCGTCCTGCGGATCGTCGTCGGGACCATGCTCGGAGCGGTCATCGGCTACGAGCGCGACATCCACGGTCGACCGGCGGGCTTGCGCACGCACGCGATCGTCGCGCTCGCGTCGGCGACGTTCATGGTCGTGTCGACGCACATGGTCTATTTTCAGGACTATCACAAGGGCGATCTCGTCGAGGTCGACAGCTCGCGCATCGCGGCGAGCGTGGTCTCCGGCATCGGCTTTCTCGCCGGCGGCGCGATCTTGCGCACCGGCATCGGCGTGCAGGGGCTCACCACCGCCGCCGGGCTCTGGCTCGTCGCCGCGATCGGCCTCTGCGCGGGCGGCGGCATGTACGTCGAGAGCGTCGCGACGACCGCCGTCGGCATCGGCGTGCTGACCGTGCTGCGCCGCTTCGAGGACAAAGACGATCGCATCCGCCGCCGCCTTCACCTCACGCTCACCGACGGCGCGTCGCCGACCGAAGCGCTGATCGAACGGCTCGCGACCCGCGACGTGCTCGCGACGCTCGAAGGGTGGGATCAAGAAGGCACGCGACGCCAGCTCGTGCTCGGGTTGCGGTTGCCGCGCACCGGCGGCGAGCGCTTGCTGATCGCCGCGCTCGAAGCCGAGCCGGGCGTCGCCCGCATGCAGCTCGATCCGCCGAGCTGAGTTACCATTCGCGCAATGAGAGCGGTGGTGCTGGTATTCGCGCTCGTAGCATGTACGTCGAGTCCGCCGCCCAGCCCGCAGTCGCAGTCGCTGCCGATCTATGCAGGCACAAACGGCTGTCCGTACGGATGTGCGGACGGTTGACGTGTATCGACGAGATCATTCCTGCGTCAGGGCGCCGCACGATTATGGGTACTGGTGCACGGTCCCATGTGGCAGCGACGCAGGTTGCGTCGACGAATTCGGCTCTGGTGTGTTTTGCGACGTCGGCGCGTTCTGCGCGCCCGTCCAGTAGCGAGCTATTCGTCGTCGTTGTCGTCAACGTCGGGCGTCACGGCCTTGGGCGCCGGCTTGCGATCCGGATCGGATTGAAAGACGAGATCGACGGTCACGCGAAGATCCGGCGCGCCGACCTGATCGTTCAGGCGCGTGCCGACCCGCACCGCGATCGCGTAGCTCGGGCGCACGCGGCCGATCAGGCCGAGCTTGGCCTCGGCCGGCGACGGTCCGTGCGATGCCGTCACGCGATCGCCGACGACGCCGTCGAATTCGAGCGACGCGCGCAGCTGCTCGGGCTTGCACCACCACGAGCACAGCGGCGGAATCCCGACGGTCCCTCCGATGCCCCACACCAGCTCGTCGCCGACGAGCGTGTTCTCGACCTGGATCTCTTTGCTGCGCAGGTGAAAGCCGGCGGTGCCCGCGATCACGATCGTGTGCGGCAGCGCGAGCCGCGCGATGCCGAGCCACGTCGCGCTCCAGCCGGCGTCGCCGGCGAAGTCGTAGTCGTCGCCGGTCGGAATCGTGAGATCGCCGCGCACGAACACACCGACGGGATCGACGTCCGCGATCCGCACGCGGACGCCGACGTTCAAGTCGCCGAGCGCGAATTTCTGCAGGCCCTTGTTGTCGCCGAAGCCTTGCAGGCGCGTGCCGATCTGGTGATCGAACGGCAGCTTCGCGTCGACGATCACGCGATCGCCGAGCGCGAGCGCGCCGCCGAGCGTCGCGGTCTCGCGATGGCCGACCGGATACGCGGTCGATTCGAGCGTGTGAAATTGGATCGGCCGCGACAGAAACCCGAGCGTCAGGCCCAGCGCCCACGCGCCGATCGGCGCGCCGTCGTCGAACGCGAGCTCGGCCTGCCCCGGCGGCGTCATGTCGCGATCGACTTCGATCGCCTCGGGGCGCACGACCGGCGTGTCGGCGAGCACCGGGCGTGCGGCGACGATCACGATCGCCGCGGCGAGTTTCATCCCATGATCCGCGAGCCGAGCTCGTACACGCGCGCCGGCGGCATGTGGCGATACCGCGTGACTTGCACGCGCAGCTGCGCGATCTGATCGATGACGTCGCGGCGGCTCATGCCTTTCGCGAGCATCGCGCGCGTGCGCTCGACGATCGCCATGCGCGCGCTTTTCGGGTGATAGATGAACGTGCGGCCGAAGTGGACTTCGCCGGCGACGCCGACCAACCGCAGCTCGGCGACGTCGCCGACCTCGACACCGTGCAGCGCGCGTTGCTCGGCGACCTCGAGCTCGGCGCCGCCGAGCAAGTCGCAGAGCTCGATCCGACCGGGCTGCATCGAGCGAATCTCGAACAAGCTGCGATGCGACGCGATCAACGCGCGCACGATCGCGGCGCGCTCGGTTTCACCGGCGGCGACGAGCTCGCGATAGGTTTGCACCGCAGGCGGCAGCCCGTTCGCGACGGCGCGCTCGACGACGAACCACTCGACGAACGCGGCGCTCCACGGCTCCCACAGCTCGTCGTCCTGATGGACCTTGCCGCGGCGCGATTCGTAGTCGTGGCGTGCGGCCGCTGCGGCATCGATGTCGGCGGTGTGACGCGCGTAGAGCTCTTCGGTGGCCGCATCGAGCGCCGCGGCGGCGTTCACAACCGCCCTCGAATTTGCTCGCGGAAGCGCGCGAACAAGTAGCTCGCGTCGTGCGGGCCCGGGCTCGCCTCGGGGTGGTACTGGATGCCCATGATCGGCTTGCCGTCGACGGCGAGCCCTTCGCACGAGTGATCGAACAGGTTCTCGTGCGTGACGTGCACGCCCGACGGCAGCGACGCCGGATCGACGACAAAGCCGTGGTTCTGCGACGTGATCTCGACCTTGCCCGTCGTCTTGTCGAGCACCGGATGGTTGCCGCCGTGATGGCCGAACGACAGCTTGCGCGTGACGCCGCCGAGCGCGAGGCCCAAGATCTGGTGGCCGAGGCAGATGCCGAACACGGGCTTGCCGCTCGCGCACAATTCCTTGGCGGCGACGACGCCGTAGGTGACGGCCGCCGGATCGCCGGGGCCGTTCGACAAGAAGATGCCGTCGGGTGCGAGCGCGAGCGCGGCGGATGCCGGCGTGGTCGCGGGCACGACCGTGACGCGCGCGCCGATGTCGCGCAGCTGGCGCAGGATGTTTTGCTTGATGCCGAAGTCGTACGCGACGACGTGGAAGCTCACCGGCGGCGTCGCGTGGGCGCGGCCGTCGTCGAGCGCGTGCCACGACGGCTCGGTCCAGCCGTACGCTTCGCGGCACGTCACGCCCGGCACGAGATCTTGGCCGTCCATGACGGGCGCCGCGCGCACGCGGGCGAGCACGGCGTCGACGTCACTCGCAGGCGTGATCGCGCCGCGCATCGCGCCTTCGTCGCGCAACATGCGGGTGAGCGCGCGCGTATCGATGCCTTCGATGCCGGGCACGCTCGCGGCATCGAGCCAGCCCGAGAGTGTTTGCTCGGCGCGCCAGCTCGCCGCCAGCGGTGACAGCTCGCGAATGGCGAGCCCGGCGCACGCGATGCGGCGCGCTTCGACGTCTTCGTCGTTCGTGCCGACGTTGCCGATCTGCGTCGCCGTCATCACGACGATCTGGCCGGCGTACGACGGGTCGCTGACGATCTCCTGGTAGCCCGTGATCGACGTGTTGAACACGACCTCGCCGATCGACTCGCGCTTGCCGCCGAAGCCGTCGCCGCGGAACACGCGGCCGTTCTCGAGCACGAGCGCGGCGGGCCACCTGCTCACGACAGTCTCCCGTCGAGGTCGTAGACGAGCTTGCCGTCGACGAACGTCAGCACGGCGCGACCGGCGAGCTTCTGGTTCAAGAACGGCGAGTTCTTCGACTTGCTCGACAGCGCATCGGCGGTGAGCGTCATCGGCCGCTCGGGATCGATCACGGTCACGTCGGCGACGACGCCGACCGCGAGCGAGCCACCCGACAAGCCGAACGCGCGCGCCGGACCGCGAGTGAGCGCGGCGATCACGCGTTTGTCGTCGATCGCGCCCATTCGCACGAAGTCGAGCACGATCGGCAGCGCGGTCTCGAGCCCGAGCATGCCCGGCGCCGCGCACTCGAACTCGACGTCTTTCTCGACCGGCGAGTGCGGCGCGTGATCGGTCGCGATCGCGTCGATCGTGCCATCCGCGAGGGCTTCGATGAGCGCTTCTTGATCGGCGGCCGTGCGCAGCGGCGGCATGACCTTCGTGCGCGCGTCGTAGTGCGAGCAGGCTTCGTCGGTGAGCGCGAGGTGGTGCGGCGTGACCTCGCAGGTCACCGGCAAGCCGCGGCGCTTCGCATCGCGGACGAGCGCGACGGTGCGCGCCGTCGAAACATGCGCGACGTGATAGCGCGCGCCGGTCCACTCGACGATCTCGAGATCGCGCGCGACCATCGCGGACTCGGCACATGCGGGCTGACCGCGGATGCCGATGCGCGTCGAGACCGCGCCTTCGTTCATCGCGCCGCCCTCCGCGAGGTCGAGATCCTCGGCGTGCTGCACGACCGGCAGGTCGAACGTCTTCGCGTATTCGAACGCGCGGCGCATCAAGCCGGCGTTCATCACCGGGCGACCGTCGTCGGAGATCGCGACGATGCCCGCGTCTTTCATCTCGGCGATATCGGCGAGCGCTTTGCCTTCGAGGCCGTGCGTGATCGCGCCGATCGGTCGCACGCGAACGCGGCCGACCTCGAGCGCGCGGCGCACGATCAGCTCCGTCACCGCGCGCTGGTCGTTGACGGGCTTCGTGTTCGGCATGCAGCAGATCGTGGTGAATCCGCCGGCGGCCGCCGCACGCGTCCCGGTCTCGATGTCTTCCTTGTATTCCTGACCCGGCTCGCGCAGGTGCACGTGCAGGTCGATGAGCCCGGGTACGACCCAGAGGTCGCGCACGTCGACGATGCGTGACGCGACGAGGCCACGACCGATCTCGACGACGCGCCCGTTCGCGATGCGAACGTCGGCGGCATGATCGGCACCGGCATCGAGAACGCGGCCGCCGCGCAGCACGAGATCGCCGGGATCCATCGCAGCGGGTCTTACCATACGCGGGTATGCTCGCGAGGTGCCAACCGCGGGGATCGTCATCATCGGGGACGAGATCCTGAGTGGCAAATTCGTCGAGGAAAACGCGGCGTTCCTGATCGGCGAGCTGCGCGCGCTCGGTGTCGAGTTGCGCAGGATCACGATCGTCCCCGACGACGAGGGCGACATCGCCGAGACCGTGCGCGCCGCGAGCGCGCGCTACGATCACGTGTTCACCTCCGGCGGCGTCGGCCCGACCCACGACGACATCACGATCGCCTCGATCGCGCGCGCGTTTGGAGTCGCGATCGAGCGCCATCCCGAGCTCGAAGCGAAGGTCCGCGCGTACTGGAAGGACAAGCTCGCCGCCGCGAACCTGCGCCTCGCGGATCTCCCGGCGGGCAGCGTGCTCGTCTACGGCAAGGACGACGTGTGGCCCGTCGTCAGCTTTCGCAATGTCTACATCTTGCCCGGCGTGCCGGCGCTGTTTCGCCGCAAGTTCGTCGACATTCGCGATCGGTTTCGCGCCGAGCCGGTGACCGCGGCGCGGATCTACGTCGACATCGACGAAGGCGAGCTCGCGCCGCACCTGGACGCGGTCGTCGCCGCGCAGCCGACCGTCAAGCTCGGCAGCTATCCGCGGTTCTCCGAGCGCGACTTCCGCGTGCTGGTCACGCTCGAAGGCCCGGTGTTCGGCGACGTCGCGGCGGCGTTCGACGCGCTGATCGGTCGCCTCGGCGATCACGTGGTGAGACGCGAGGCGCCCGAGCGAGTAGGCTCGCGGTCATGAGCGAGATGCAGACCTACAACGGCTCGTGCCACTGCGGCGCGGTCAAGTACACGATCCAGAGCGCGCCGATCGAAGGCGCGATGGCGTGCAATTGCTCGATGTGCCGCCGCGCCGGAACGCTGTTGACGTTCGTGCCCGAAGCGCAGTTCGCGCTCGACGCCGGCGCCGACTCGCTGGCGAGCTACAAGTTCAACAAGCACAACATCGATCACGTGTTCTGCAAAAGCTGTGGGATCAAATCGTTCGCGCACGGCAAAGGCCGCGACGGCGCGAAGATGGTCGCGATCAACGTGCGCTGCCTCGACGGCGTCGACCTCGACAAGCTCGCGATCAAGCACGTCGACGGCGCGAGCGCGTAAGTAACTCTGGAAAGGGCGGGCGGCGTGTTGGACTCGGTTCGCGACGTTTACGAAGACGGCTACCACTTCATCGCGATGTCGGAATCGTGGCAGCTGATGTGCCGCGACATGCCCGATTCGCCGCGCGTCGTGATCCCGCCGCTCTATCCGACGGCATGGATCGATCTGCCCGACGACGATCTCGTGATCCAAGCATGGAAGGGCAACTGTCCGCACGTGCCGGGACTGCCGGGAGGCATCGGCGGTGAGGTCGGCGTCTATCGCCGCGAGCCCGGCCGCACGATCAAAGGGCCTCGCGTGGTCCCCGACATCGACAAGCTACCGGCGTGGGAACGACCGCTCGCGCGCCGCGCGATCCGCTGGTTGCTCCGTCGCGGCCAGCAGATCGTCGACTTCGACGAGCAGTTGTGGTGGCCCGTCGAAGCTCAACGCGAGCGCGTCGCGATGACGTTCTCGTACGATGGCCAGACGTTCTTCACCGCAGCGCAACCCGACGGCTACTGGCTGAGCCGATGGATGACGTACGGCAGCTATCTGCGGTTCGCCGCGGCACGGCGCCACGTGCCGACGTTCGCGCACGACTTCGCGATGGCGTTCTCGGTCGGCAAGCGCGAGTTCGTCTGGGACGACCTCGACGCCGGCATCAAGCGCGTGCGCTGAGCAGCTCGCGAACGGCCGCGACCAGGTTCTCGCGCAGCACGTCGCGCTCGTTGTTCTCGACGAGCCGCAGATCCTTGAGCTTGACGACGCCGTTCTGGTGCTCGCGTGCGCCGACGACGATCGCGAGCGGAATGCCGGCGCGGTCGGCGTACTTGAACTGCTTGGCGGGCTTGTCGGCGCCGCCGTAGACGTCGACGTTGTAGCCGGCGTCGCGCAGCTCGCGCGCCATTGCGGCGTAGTCGGCGGCGAACGCGACGTCGAAGTTGAGGATGACGACGTCGGCGATCGCGCGCTTCGCGGGTGTCGCCTTTTCGGCTTCGAGCATCTGCGCGAGCAAGCGCGTGACGCCGATCGAGATGCCGACGCCGGGCAGCTTCGACTTCGTGTAATGGCCGGCGAGGTTGTCGTAGCGACCGCCCGAGCAGATCGAGCCGTAGTCGGGGTGATCGTCGAGGAACGTCTCGTAGACGGTGCCGGTGTAGTAATCGAGGCCGCGCACGATCGACAGATTGATCTTGATCTGCGATTCGGGCACGCCGAGCGCGAGCGTGCCTTTGTAAACGCGATCGAGCTCATCCAAGCCTTCGCGCAGGATCGCGTTGTCGCGGCTGCGCAGCGCGTCGATCGGCCCGGTCAACGCGTCGAGCAGCTCGCGACCGATCTCGACGCCGACGAGCGGCGCGACCCGCAGCTCGACCTCGGCGCGGCCGAGCTTGCGCAGCCGATCGACCTCGTGCAGCACGTCGGCGTGCTTGTCTAGGGTGATGCCGAGCGACTCGAGCAGGCCGCGCAGCAGCTTGCGGTTGTTGACGAAGATCGTGAACTTCCCGAACGCGAGCTCGGTGAAGATGCCGGCGATCAGCGCGGGCAGCTCGCTGTCGTACGCGATCGACAGCGAGTCTTTGCCGATCACGTCGACGTCGCACTGATAGAACTCGCGGTAGCGGCCCTTCTGGGCACGCTCGCCGCGATACACGCGCTGGATCTGGTAGCGCCGAAACGGAAAGTTCAGCTGGGCTTCGTGCTCGGCGACGTAACGCGCGAGCGGCACCGTGAGATCGAAGCGCAGCGCGAGCTCGGGCTTCTTGCCGGTCTCGAGCGCGCCGGTCGACTGCACGAAGTAGACTTGCTTCTCGGTCTCGCCGCCCGACTTGGTGAGCAGCACGTCGACCACCTCGAACACCGGCGTCTCGACCGGCAGGAACCCGAACCGCTCGAAGCCGCGGCGGATCGTATCGAGCATGCGCTGGAACGCGATCTGCTGAGCGGGCAAGAGCTCGAGCACTCCCTGCGGCGTGCGAGGCTGGACGGGCATGGCGAACGCTTATACCGTGACGGCGTGGCGTTCGCCTGTGCGCACCAACCGTTCGAGCTGCCCGTTGCGCTGGCCGCCGAGCTGACCGCGGCCTACGCCGAGCCGCAACGCGCGTATCACGACGCGTCGCATATCGCCGAAGTGCTCGGCTGGTTCGATCGCGTCGCCGACGAGATCGGCTGGCACGATCCGGCGACGATCTACGCCGCGATCGTGTTTCACGACGCGATCTACGTGCCCGGCGCCAGTGACAACGAGGTGCGCTCGGCCGCGTGGTTGCGCGCGTCGGCCCTGCCCTGCGATCTCGCGCGCGGCGCCGAGCTCGTCGAGCTGACGAAGCGGCACGGCGAGCCGATCGAGACTGATCACGACGCGGGCCTGTTCCTCGACAGCGACATGGCGATCATCGGCGCCGAGCCGGCCGCGTTCGATCGCTACAACGCGGCGATCGCGCGCGAGTACGCGGCGATTCCCGCCGACCTGTTTCGCGCCGGCCGCGCGACGTTTCTCGCGACCGTGCTCGCGCTGCCGCGCATCTTCATCACCGACTACTTTCACGCCCGGCTCGACGCGCAGGCACGCGCGAACCTCACGCGCGCAGCTGCCGAGCTACGATAACGCCGCCCGCGAGCACGCTGGCGCCGACGAGCCATAGCCACCACAGCGACGCTTCCGGATCTCGCGGCGCCGTCGTCGCGAGCGGCGCGCCGATGCTCGGCATCGCGACCACCGGTTTGGCAACGTCGGCGACCGGTGTCGCAGGACCATCCGGCCACGATTCGGTTTCGATCACGGTGCCGTCGGCGCGCACGCCGGTCACTTCGACGCGATCCGCGGTGACGGTGACGCGCAGGTAATGCAGCACGCGCTCGAACTTGACGACCGCGTCGGCGTCGACGGGATTCGGCGATGGCCGGCGCGGATACAGCGGCGCGCCGCCGCCGCCCGACACGAAGTAGTGGATGCCGTCGTGAAACGCGCGCTCGTAGACGTGATCGTGGCCGGAGAACACGGCCGAAACTTGATACTTCTCGAACAGCGGCGTCCAGCGCTCGCGCAGATCGACCGCGCCGCCGTGCAGCGAGACCGAAAACGGCGGGTGGTGCATCACGATGAAGATGTGGCGAATCGCGGGATCCTGGCGCGACGCGATCAGCTCGCGCTCGAGCCACGCGGTCTGATCGGTCAGCGCGAACGAATACGAGTTCGAATCGAGCACGACGAACCGCGCGCTCGCGAACGTGAACGCGTAGTAGCGCTCGGTGTCGCCGCCGTTTTCGGGCACCGCGAAGTACGCGCGGTACGTATCGGCGGTGCGACCGCGGCCTTGGCGATCGTGATTGCCGAGCGCCGGAAACAGCACCGTCGTCTTCATCAGGGACTGCTCGACGTCGAAGAATGCCTGCCACTGCTCTTCGCTGTAGCCCTCGTCGACCATGTCGCCGGTCGCGAGCACGAAGCTCGGCGCCTCGGCGATGACTTTCTCGAGCACGCGGCGATGCTGCTCGACGCCGTTGCGGGTATCGCCGAACACGACGAACGAGAACGGCGCGGTCGAGCCGGCGGCCGGCGAGGTCGCGAAGTCGCCGTTCCAGCGCTGGTCGCCGATCGTGACCTCGTAGTGATACTTCGTCGCCGGCGCGAGCTTGTCGACGCGCACTTCGGCCACGCGATCGGCGTTGACGTCGATCGCCCGTGCGCCGCTCGGCCCGGTGACCACCAAGGCCGCCGGCACCGGCTCGTCGAGCTGCCACATGATCGTGATCGCATCCGACGCGACGTTTTGGAGATACGGGCCTTTGAGCATGCGCGGCGCGGCGGTGGCAGTAGATGCCACGAGCAAGCACAGACATGCGACCACCCGCACGCGCGTACGATAACGCGAAGTCAGCTGCGGTAGCGCAGGGATGCGAGTGCACCGACGAGGTCTCGAGCGGATTCGCGCGTGTAGCCGTACCGCGAGATCAGCATTTCGAGCCCGGCCGCGGCGCGGGTCTTGGAATCCGCCGACAAGTGGCCTTCGTTGCCCGACAGATACGCGACCAGATCGGTGATGCCCTTCGCGATCACTTTCTTGTGGCGCTCGTAGTAGGCGTCGCGCAGCTTGCGCAGCAGATCCGGGAAGATCTCGCCGAGCACCGGCTTCTGGCCGCGATGATCGAGCGACCACGCGCCGATCTTCGCGATCACGCCCTGGCGGAACTCGTCGACCTTGCCGGTGACCTCGAGCGTCTTCTCGACCTCGCGCAGCATGTTCTCGTCGGGATCCTGCATCTGCCCGGTGCCGGGATTGCGGACCTTCTCTTTGCGGATCGCCTGCATCGCGTGCGCGACGTAGCGATCGAACACGCGCGCGTACTCGGATTCCTCGACCAGGCCGACCGCGACGCGAACTTCGTCGTCGATCTTGTCGAACAGCCGGCCGCGCGCGACGTCGACGAGCTTCTTGTGATCGTGATAGCCGCCGGCCTGCACGTCCTGGCGCAAGAATTCGTAGAGGCTGACTTGCTTGGTCAGCTCGACGATCTCGTCGAGCACGACGAGCGGCGACACGTAGTCGTAGCGAGTCGAGCCGGCCGCCGCGAGCAGCACGGTCTGCATCTCGCGCGGCGACGCGCCGACGCGGCCTTCGTAGATCGGATACGTGTCGGACTCGTGAAACAGATCCTTCGAGTGCGCGGTGAGCTCGCGCGCGCGATCGGGCGACAGATCCTCGGGGACCTGCCCGGTCGCGTACAGCTCGACCTTCTCGATCGGCGTGAGCTTGCCGATGACCTCCGCCAGCGTCGACGGGAACCGTTCGATCTGCGGCTTGCGCATGCGCGACAGCACCGCCCACAGCGCCGCGACATATGCCGTGTGCGGCGCGACGTGACGGCCGCCGGCCGCTTCGCGTAGACGCTCCGCGTACAGCGCCTCTTCGTGGCGGACGTCGAGCAAGAGCGGCACGCGCACGAGCTCGATCCGGCCCTTGAAGCTCTGGAAATCGGGAATCTCGCGAAACGCCGACAGATGGATGTCGTTGCAGCTGCCGAGGAACACGAGGTCCAAGAACAGCGTCGCGCTCTGCATCGACAGCGCCGCGCGCTCGACCGTCGTCAGCAAGTACTTGTAGTGCTCGAGCGGGCGCTTGAGCAGATCGTCGTATTCGATGATGCCGCGATTCGCACCGACGACCTCGCCGCCGTATTCGTGCAGCGAGACCGATTGCAGCGACGGCGGCAGCGCCGACAGCGATCGATCGGCGGTGATCTGGCGCTCGGTCGCGTCGACCGAAAGCTGCGGCTCGACGGTGACCCAGCCTTGGCGATAGCGATGCGAGATCTCGAACCGCTCGACGCGGACGTGGCGCAACACCTGGACGATGTCGCCGAGATAGCTCGCGAGTAGCGCCTCGTAGATCGATTGATTGCGCGGCGACAGCGAGCCGAGCCGCAGATAGTCCGAGACGTTGCCGGCTTTCGAGCCGAGCAGGCGCTCGAAGAGGCGCTGGCGCTCGTCGAGCGGCAACAGCAGCAGCGGATGATCGCGCAGCTCGTCGCCGAGCCGCGCATCGAGCTCGTCGTCGGGCAAGTACGCGAACGACTCGATCGAGTCGAGCACCGGGTTCGCGCCGCCGAAGCCGATGCCACCGCGCCCGGATTTTTGCGCCGGAAAGATCCACGAGAACCGATACAGCGCGCCTGCTTCGAGCGTCGAGTAATGCTCGAGGCCGCGGCCGAGGCAGCGGATGAACGTCGACTTCGCCGAGCCGTTCGGGCCGTGCAGCAACACGAGCTTGTTCGGCCGACCGTCGCGCACGAAGCTCTTGAGCACCTCGTACGCCTCGTGCTGGACCATCTCCTGGCCGAACAGGCGATCTTCACCGCCGGCCCACGGCGCGTCGAACAGCTTCCATCGCGTGACCTCGCCCCACGGATACATGACCTTCGTCGTGCCGTAGTGATCGAAGCAATCGACGATGTATTGGGTCGACGAGCGCACCTGCGCCGCCGGCTGCGCGAACACGAGCGCGAGATACTCGGCGAACGCCATGACGCGGCGATTGCGCGTGAAGTCTTCGCGCACCGCGGCGTGGAGCCCGAGCAGCGCGGCCTTGACGTCCTCCGGAATGTCCGCCATCGCCTGAACAACGATATCAGTTTGCGGCGACCGCGATCGTGATCGGCTGCTTCTTCGGATGGCAGCTCTCTTTGTCGCAGATGCCGAATTTTAGCGTGCCCTTGACCTCGTACGAGCCGGCCTTGTCGGAGCTCGCGTGCACCGCGAACGCGAGCAACTGTTCGCTCAGCGTGGCGGCATCGCCCTGCGACTTCTCGCTGCCGCCCGCGGTGAGCTCGGTCTTCGCGAGCTTGACGCCGTCGGTCGGCTCGAGCGTGATCTTGATCGGGAACTCGGTCGATACGTGGCGACCCGATGCCGGCGTGATCTTGATGTTCGCGATCAGATCGGCGCCGACTTTGCCCTCGGCCTTGTCGATCGTGAGCGTGCCTTCGTCGGCTTGGAGCTGAAAGCGCGCGTCGTCGTTGTTCGCGCCGCCCGCGATCGGCGGCGGTGTCGAGCCTTTCGCTCCCGGCACGGCGATCTTGTCGCCGCCGGGCGGCGTCGCTGGATCTTGATTGGCTGCGGGTTTTGACGAGCAAGCCGCCACGAACAAAACGGCGGTTGCACAGATCGGACGGAACATGGCGGGTAGCATAGCAGTCATCTAAACCGTGGGCGTCCACCGCAAGATTCCCCCAGACGTCGCGATCGGCGAGACGATCAGATCCGACGTCCCGCCGCGGCTCGACGCGCTGGGCTGGAGCGCGTGGCACCGCCGCATGGTGATCGCGCTCGGCATCACGTGGGTGCTCGACGGTCTCGAGGCGAGCTTGGTCACCAACCTTGCGCCGACGCTGCAGCTGCCGCAGACGCTCGGGCTCACCGGCTTTCAGGTCGGCTTCGCGAGCTCGCTCTATCTCGCCGGCCAGGTCGTCGGCGCGATCGGCTTCGGCCATCTCACCGATCGGCTCGGTCGCAAGAAGCTGTTCTTCGCGACGCTGCTGCTCTACTTGATCGCGACCGGGCTCTCCGGCCTCGCGCCGACGTACTGGGTCTTCGCGATCTTTCGAGCGCTCGCCGGGATGGGCATCGGCGGCGAGTACTCGGCCATCAACTCGGCGATCGACGAGCTCGTGCCCGCGCGTGTGCGCGGCCGCGTCGATCTCGCGATCAACGGTACGTACTGGCTCGGCGTCGCGGGCGGCGCCGGCCTCACGGTCTTCCTGCTCGATCCGCACGTCATGCCGATCTCGATCGCATGGCGCCTCGCGTTCGGCTCCGGCGCGATCCTCGGCCTCATCGTCGTCGTGATGCGCAAAGATGTGCCGGAGAGCCCGCGCTGGCTCTTGATGCACGGCTACACGAACGAAGCCGAGAAAGTCACCGCGCAGATCGAGCAACACGTCGGCGCGAAGCCCGCGAACGTCGAGCCGATCGCGATCAAAGTGCACGGCCCGACGAACCTCGCCCATCTCGCGCACACGCTGCTCGTCCGATTTCGCACGCGAACGATCCTGGGTCTGTCGCTGATGCTCGCGCAGGCGTTTCTCTACAACGCGATCTTCTTCTCCGACACGATGATCCTCGAGCGCTTCCACCACGTCGCGCCCGATCGCGTCGGGCTCTACGTGCTGCCGTTCGCCGCCGGCAACTTTCTCGGCCCGTTGCTGCTCGGCCACTGGTTCGATCGCCTCGGCCGCCGCGTGATGATCCCGATCACCTACGCGCTGTCGGGTGTGCTGCTCGTCATCACCGGCGCGATGTTCTGGGCCGGCTGGCTCGACGCGGTGACGCAGACGATCGCGTGGGCCGTGGTCTTCTTCGTCGCGTCGGCGGCGGCGAGCTCTGCGTATCTCACCGTCAGCGAGCTGTTCCCGGTCGAGCTGCGCGGCATGGCAATCGCGTTGTTCTACGCGTTTGGCACGCTGGTTGGCGCGATCGCACCGTCGCTGTTCGGCGCGATCGTCGATACCGGCAGCCGAGCCAACTTGTTCTACGGTTACGCGTTGGCGTCGGCGCTCATGATCGGTGCCGCTGTCGTTGCACGTGTGTATGGCGTCAACGCCGAAGGCCGATCGCTCGAGTCGCTCAGCGGCGAATCGTAGTCGGCGTTACGCGTCGGCGTGGTACCGTTGCAATGACGGTGAGAAGGGCTCAACAGCTCGGCCGCTACCATTTGCTCGATCGAATCGCGTTCGGCGGTATGGCCGAGATCTATCGCGCGAAGACGTTCGACGCGAACGGACAGCCACATCTCGTCGCGGTCAAGCGCGTGCTCGCGCACCTCGCGGAAGACGACGACTTCATCCAGATGCTCGTCGACGAGGCGAAGATCGCCAGCGTCTTGCGCCACGGCAACATCGCGCGCGTCTACGAGTTCGCGCGCGCGCACGGCGAGTACTTCATCGCGATGGAGCATGTCGACGGCAAAGACATGCGCACCGTGCTCGAGCGTTGTCGCGCGAAGAAGAAGCCGATCCCGCCCGAGCACGCCGCACATATCTGCGCCGAAGTCGGCGCGGCGCTGCACGCGGCGCACTCGGCCGTCGACTCGCGCGGCCGGCCGTTGCGCATCATCCATCGCGACGTGTCGCCGTCGAACGTCATCTGCAGCTACGCCGGCGAGGTGAAGCTGTGCGACTTCGGCATCGCGAAGGCGACGCTGTCGCGCGTCACGACGAAGACCGGCGTGATCAAGGGCAAGGTCAAGTACATGAGCCCCGAGCAAGCGCTCGGCCGCAAGCTCGATCACCGCAGTGACGTGTTCTCGCTCGGCAGCTGCCTCTACGAGATGCTCACGCGGATTCCGCCGTTCACCGCCACGAACGAGATGGATCTGCTGATCAAGGTTCGCGACGCGAAGTATCGGCCGATCAGCGAGCTGCAGCCCGGCGTGCCGCCCGAGCTCGAAGCGATCTGCGACAAGTGCCTGACGCGCAGCCGCGCGAACCGCTATCAAACCGCCGCCGAGGCCGAAGGCGATCTGCGCGCGTTCTTGCGCCGGTTCATGCCGAACTACTCGCGCAGTCACCTCGGCCGGTTCATCCGCAAGATGTTCGCGACCGAGATCGAGCGCGAGCTGCGCATGCTCGAAGAGTTCGTGATGACCGACGACGTCTCCGACGACGTCGGCGAGTCGATGATCCAGCGCGACGACGACTTCGAGCCGCCCGAGGTGCCGTTCCAGCCCAAGCCGACCAGCGTCTCGGTGGCGGCGCTCGAGAACGATTTCTCGAGCGAATCGAACTTCACGACGATGCCGAAGCTCGGCAACGATCCGGCGCTCGAGCTTCACGAAGCGCACACCGTGATCTTGGCCGACAAGGGCCGCGCGGTCGCCCGGCCGCGGCCGACGGCGCCACCGCAACCGCGTCCCAAGACGCAACCGCCGCCGATTCCACAGCGCCGCGCGACCGCCGCGGTGCCAACGCGCGGTACCGGTGGCTTCGAAGACGATGTTCACGCCGCGCCGACGCTCATCATCGAGGTCGGCCGCCAGCGGCAACGACGGCGCGGCTGATGCGCGCGTTGCGGTATGTCTACGCGTTCGTCGCGTACAGCAGCCTCGTGGCGGGCGCGGCGCTGCTTCGCCCGCACCACAGCGACGCGACCCTGGTCGTCGCGCTCGTCGTGCTCGCGTACCTGTTCTATCTCGGCGCGCGTTTGGAGAGACGACGCGGCGCCGGCGGCGCCGGGCAGTCAAAAGCGATCGACGCGTTGCAGCGCGGCGATCTGCAGACCGCCGAGGACGCGTTCAACAAGCTCGGTCATGCGCGCGATCACGTCGTCGCAGCGAGCTCGCGTCACATCCTCGCGTGGACGGCAATGCGGCGCGGCAAGCTCGCCGCGGCGCTCGAGCTCTATATCGACACCGACAACAACTACGAGAAAGAGCTCGTCGCGAGCTGGCTGTTCGCGCACGCGGCATGCGATCGCGCGATCGTGCTCGCCCTGCTCGGCCGCGTCGACGATGCCGAGCTCGCGCTGCGCGAGGCCGA
>DASXEF010000691.1:0-2448 GCA_036490255.1 Kofleriaceae bacterium | reverse complement strand
CGGCGTGATCGCGCCGAGCCACTTGGTCTCGGTCAACGCGAGCAAGTACAAGCTGCCCGAGAACACGACGATGCCGGCCAAGAACAAGTAGCCGGCGGTGCGCGCACCCGACGTCGCGATCACCGCGCACAGGATCATCGCGAGCGCGTGGAACATTTGATAGCGCACCGCGGTCTCGAAGATCTCCATCGAGTGCTGCGAGATCCGCTCTTTGAGCCCGTGCGCGCCGAACGCGCCGGCCGCGACGGCAATGCCGCCGTTGATCGCACCGAGCGCGATGAGATGCTTGATCACGACGTCGCCACCGGGATCGGCACGAGCGATGGCATCGCGGCGATCGCGCCCTTGATACCAGCGGCGGCCAGCGCCTGTTGCGCACGCTCCATGAGCTCGACCATGACACGGAAGTGGTCGTCCGAAGCCACCCACGGCCTTAAGAGCAGCTTGACGCCGCCGTCGGTAATCTCGCCGACATCGATCGCGGGTTTGGGCGCGGCGAGGATCCGCTTGTCGTTGGCCATTTCCGCCTCCAAAACGCGGCGCACTGCCCCGAGATCGCTCGCCGGCGGCACGTTGATGATGAGGTCGACGCGGCGCTGGCCGAGCACGGTCAGGTTCTCGATCGGCTGCGTGATGATCTGGCCGTTCGGGATCGTGATCTCGCGCGAGTCGCCGGTGATCAGCGTCGTGTTGAACACGCGAATCGCGTCGACGCGTCCGGTGTACTTGCCGATCGTGACCCAGTCGTTGACCTTGTACGGTCGCAGCACGATCAGCATCACGCCGGCGGCGAAGTTCGACAGCGAGCCCTGCAGCGCGAGGCCGACCGCGAGTGCGGCACCGCCGAGCACCGCGATCAGCGCGGTCGTCTTGACGCCGATCGTGTCGAGCGCGGCGAGCACGACGACGACGAACAGCGCCGCGTACGCGATGTCGCCGAGGAACTTGCGCAGCGACACGTCCATCCGGCTGCGCTCGAGCACGCGGTCGAAGCCGCGCAACACGAGCCGCGAGATCCATCGGCCGATCACGAAGATCGCGATCGCGAGCAGCAGCTTCACGCCGAACGGAAGCAGATACGTCTCGGCGAACTTGCGGACGTCATCGAAGTCGACGGTCATCGCCGCCGCAGCTATAGCAAAGTCAGCGCTGCCACGGCGGCGGATTGAGCGCTTTCGCGAGGTGCTCGAGGAACAGGCTCAGCCGCGGCGGCACGTTCTGCCGCGCCGGATACACCGCGTGGACCTCGGTCGGCCGCGTTTGCCACGGCGCCAGCACGTGCACGAGCCGGCCGGCTTCGAGATCGTCGGCGATCATGAAGTCGGTGAGCAGCGCGATGCCACCACCGGCGAGCGCGAGGTCGCGCACCGCGCCGTAGTTGTTGCTCGCGAACCGCGCCGGGCGACCGAACTCGTAGGTCTGATCCGTCGTCGGGTTGACCAGCGTCCAGTTCTGCGTGCGCGAGCTCGGCGTGAACAGCACGTGGTCGTGCGCGTCGAGCTCGTCGATCGTCTTGGGCACGCTGCGCGCGACATACGCCGGCGATGCGCACAGCACGAGCGACACCGAGCACATGCGTTTCGCGATCAGCGTCGACTCCGGCATCGGACCGAAGCGCACCGCGAGATCGAAGTTGTCCTCGATCAGGTCGACGAGCCGATCGGTCGCCTCGAGCTCGATCGTGATGTCGCGATGCGACGCCAAGAAGTCGGCGACGATGCTGCCGAGATACTTCGTCGCGAAGTCGATCGTCGAGCTCATCCGCAGGCGGCCGCGCGGCGAGCTCTGCATGTCCATCACGATGTGCTCGGCTTCCACGACGTCCGAAACGATTCGCGAGCAGCGCACGTAGTACGCCTCGCCGATGTCGGTCAGCGCGAGCTTGCGCGTCGTGCGCTGGACGAGCCGAACGCCGAGCCGCTCCTCGAGCTGAGCGAGCTTGCGGCTGACCGTCGACTTCGGTAGCCCGAGCGCTTCCGCGGCGCCCGTGAAGCTCTTGGTCTCGGCGACTTTGGTGAAGACAACGATGTCGTTGAGATCCATGCTCCTATACGAGTGAGCGAGTATCGCGACGTCGCATCGAAGGTCGATTCCTTCTTCGCCCGGGTACACGAGCGATACGCCACCGACATGCAGTGCGACTCGGGCTGCTCGGACTGCTGCGTGGTCCGGCTCACGATTACTGGGGTCGAAGCCACTGAAATTCATGACTTCGTATCCGGTTGGCCTGCACCCAAGCGCGCCGCGCTCGCGGCGAATGTGGCCGCCAGCACGTCGGCCTGCGCCGCGCTCGATCCGGCCGGCCGTTGCCTCATCTATGACGCGCGGCCCATGGTCTGCCGCTCCCACGGCGTGCCGGTCCGGATGCGCACACCCGGCTCGTTGCCGGTGGTCGAGGCCTGCCACCGCAACTTCACCCAACACGGCCCGGCGGCCGTCGATCCGAGC
>DASXEF010000687.1:0-3645 GCA_036490255.1 Kofleriaceae bacterium | reverse complement strand
GCTCGCGATACGGCCGCAGATCGTAATTGACGAGCCACAGCTCGCCGGCGCGCGCGACGCGGGCGCGCAGATCGTCGTCGGGCGTCGCGAGCACGAACGGCGCTTGCCAGACCAGGTGCGGCGGCAACGGCGCGCTCGGCGGCTCCGCCATGTAGAGATGCTCGAACGAGCGCGCGCGTACGACATCGAGCCAGCTCATAGCGACGCGCCGATCCGCCGCAGATCGGCCGCGATCGCGGCGGCGCTGCGATTGGCGTCGCGCTCGTAGGTGATGCTTGCGATTTTCGCCGAGCTCGCGACGAGCCGGATCGCCGCCTCGGTCGCGGCGCTGACGTCGGCATCGTGCGAGTCGACGTAGCACTCGCCTTCGGCATCGTGCGAATAGCTGCCGACGTGGCAGCGAACCGGCTTGCCGGCGATCAGCGGGAGCCATTCGGCGACGCCGCCGCGGCCGTTGAGCTCGCCGACGACCGCGTTCGAGATGTCGAACAAGATCCCGCAACCGGTGCGCGCTTGCAGCTCGCCGACGAACTCGATCTGCATCGCCGCCGGATGCTCCGACGACGCCGTGTTCTCGATCAGCAGTTGCTGGCCGATCGCGTCGTGATAGCGCGCCACGCGCTCGCAGGTGACATCGAGATCGTCGTAGTCGCGCTCTTGGGCCGCACCGACGAACGCGCCACCGAGCTGGAACCGGCACAGATGATCCGAGACCGCGAGCGGGCGCAGCACGTCGACGTGACGGCGCAGCCGCGCGAGATATCCGGCGAACGCGGGCTCGTCGAGCTCGAGGTAGCGCGACCACATCACGTGCAGCATCACGCGACCGGCGAGCGCCGCCAGATCGTCGGCGAGCCGCACCGGATCGAGCGCGCAGAAGTTGTCCCACAGGATCTCGATCGCGTCGGGCCGCAGATCGGCCGCGCGCAACGCCTCGGCCGATTGACCGAAATCTGCAAGCGAGCCTGCGCTGAGCGTGATCATTTTTTCGCGGGTGGCGCGGCCGGCGGCTGCTGGCCCTTCAGCCGCTTCCAATCTTGCAGCAACGCGCCGACGCATTGGCCGCTGCAGTGGCCCTGCGCGAACACCTGCGTGCAATTGAGGTTGCCCTCGCCAGACGGCGTCTTGTCGGGATCGAAGTCGCCGCCGTTGACGAGCTCGAGGGCGAGCTGGTCGAGCTCGATAAAATCGCTGCGTTCGTGGATTGGTCTCATGCGCAGCCCTATCGCAACCGACGTGCCGCGCTTCGGCGACGAGAAATCGCTCGCTTCTACTCGAGTAGCCGTCGCGATCGGGCGACGCAGTGTCTCCCGCGATTTCAACCTACATGTCGCGGCTTTGCGCTAGTCGGCGCCGAACAGCTCGAGCCCGGCGAGTACGAACCAACCGCGGCCTTGTTCGCCCCAATCGACGCCGCCGATCACGGCCGGGCCAACGCCGGCGTGGGCATGCGGCCAGTACGCGCGATCGCCGAACAGCCGCAGCGTGCCGGCGATCCACAGGCCGTCGGCGCCGAGCGTTTGCACCGCATCTGGGTTCGAGAATCGCCGATCCCACTCGGCCGAGACCGCGACGTGCGCGACGCCGAGCGGGACTTCGGCGCGCGCGGCGACCGACGCCGCCGGATGCAGCGACAGCAAGCTGATGCCGCCGTCGATGCCGAGCGCGAACGCGCCGCCGTGCGCGGCGATGCCGATCGGGCGCAGCGCGAGCGAGCCGACGTCGGGCGTGATGCGCGCCGAGAGGTCGCCGAACCAGCCGACCGGCGCCGGCAGGCCGAACGCCGCATCGAAATCGAACGCGCCGTCGGTCGATGCGCCGGAGGTCTGGCGCTCGCCGATGCCGCCGGCGATCTCGACCACCTGCAGCCAGCCTCTCGGATCGCCGGTGAGATCGCCGTCGTAGATCGGTTGCGGTTGCAGCGCCGGGCCGCCGGTGTGCGCGTCGAGCCATGCCGCGATGTCGTCCTCGACGTGCGGGCCGCGATCGCCCGGCTCGTGCACGAGATCGTGAAAGTAATCGAGGTAGATCGTCAGCCGCTTGTCGGCCGACGGGATCGTCTCGATCAGCTCGCGACTGCCGGCCGGCGCGGTGAGCTTGTCGGCACCGCCGTGCAGCGCGAGCACCGGCATCGTCAGCGAATTCGCGTCGGCCCAGATCGCGCGCATGCCGTCGACGAGCCCGGCGGCCGTGCTCGCGGGCCCGGGCGGCTGCGAGATCAGCTCGTCGCGATCCATCACGGCGGCGTTCGCCGGATCCGACGAGAAATCTTTGTTGTCGAGCGCCAGCGCCGGCGCCTTCGGCAGCAGCGCGCCGATCAACCGCGTCGCCGCGACGAGCAACGGCGGGGCCGCGACGTGGAGCGCGGCCCCCGACAGGACGAGCCCGGCGAGCTCGGGGCGATGGACTTCGGCGGTGCGCGCCGCGATCGCGCCGCCCATCGAATGGCCGAACAAGAAGATCGGCTGATGCGGCTCGCGCTTCTCGACCTCGGTCAGGAAGCGATCGAGATCGTCGACGTAATCGGTCCAATGTTCGGGCGCGACGCGCGGCCCCTCCGAACGGCCGTGGCCGCGTAGATCGAACGCGTAGACCGAGTAGCCGTGCGCCGCGAGCTTGGTCGCGAGCCGCGCGTAGCGCCCGGAGTAGTCCTTGAGGCCGTGCATGATCACGACGACGCCGCGCTGCGTCGCGCTCGTCGCCCACGTGCGGGCGAGCAGCTTCGTGCCGTCCTTGGCCGTGAACGTCCATACCGTCGAGCCAGCCGGCGGCGACGGGTCGGGGCGCAGCGGCAAATCGGGCGTATGGGCGCACGCGGCAAGCGCCGCAACCAACACGAACCGCTTCAGACGGTCAGCCCCTTCTTGTAGGCGAGCAGCTCCTTCTGGGTCTTGAGTAAGAGCTGGTTCGTCTCGAGCAGCTCTTTGGTGCGCATCCGCACCTGGTTCGCGAGCCGCTCGCGCTCGCGGGCCTCGGTCTCGAGCATCTCCTGGTACTTGACCTGGACGACGGCCTCGTCGGTGACGTTGCGCTGGATCTCGAGCGCGCCGACGTTGCGACCCGCCTCGTCGGTGATCGGCACCGCCGACAAGATGAAGCGCAGTTTTTGGGCCTCGCCGGCGATGTTTCCCGAGATCTCGTCGAGCCGGACGTGGCGATTATCCGCCCAGCACTGCTGGGCGATGCACTCGTTCTTGCAGATGTTGAGCTCTAGGACCTCGAAGCAGTGCTTGCCCTTGAGCCCGCGGGCTAGGCTGCGCGGCAACAGGGCATAGAACGCGCGGTTGAAATCGACGATCCGACGCTCGGTGTCGACGATGAAGTAGCTGTCGACGATCGCGTTCGACACCCGCTTGAACTCTGCGAGGAACTGCTGGAGAGCCGGCGCGGTATCGTCCATGAACCGGCGTAAATGGTACCAGTCGGAGCGAGCGATGGCATAATCGCAGACTGCATGGCCATGCGGGGTGGGCCGAGTATCTCGGTCAAGATGATCCTCACGACGACGCTTTTGATCGTCGTGACGGTGGTTGGCTCCGGCGTGTTGAACGTCGTGAACGTCCGCCGCAATTTCGATAGCTCTGCGAAAGCGCAGATCGATCAGTTCAAGAGCAGTCGTCAGACGCTCGGTGCGATCGGCACGCC